>NZ_DFQK01000028.1:450-65530 GCF_002377745.1 Exiguobacterium sp. UBA3491 | reverse complement strand
ACGCACTTGTCCAATGACTTCGATGAGATGCGGCAGTAACGTCGGGGGTAGATTGTCGACACAAAAATAGCCTAAGTCCTCAAAGCTATTCATTGCGACAGTCTTCCCAGCCCCACTCATACCCGTGATGATGACAAGTTGCGGTTGATTCTGTTCCATCTTTTCGCCCTCCAGACAACAGTTCCGTGTGTATTTTTTCGCTTCTTTTTCAGTATATCATAAAAAAAGAGCCAGCTTCACTGAAGTCTCCTTCAATGAAACTGGTTCGATATTATGCGTGTGAGGATTCTTGTAATTCTTCAAGCAACGCTTCAATGAAATGCTGTGCATTTTGCGCTGCGATCGAACCATCGTTCGTTGCTGTAACGACTTGGCGCAATGTTTTTTCACGAACGTCACCAGCAGCAAAGATACCTTTGATGTTCGTTTCCATCGCTTCGTTCGTCACGACGTAACCTTGGTCGTTCAAAATACCGAGATCTTGGACGTAACCTGTGATTGGGTTCATTCCGATGTAGATGAAGACCCCATCGATCGGATGCGTCGTCACGTCAGCTGTTTTTGTATTGATCAGCTCAATGCCGCCGACTTTCCCGTCTTGTTCATTGATCTGTTTAACCGTATGGTTCCAGATGAAGTCGATTTTCGGGTTGTCAAACGCACGTTTTTGAAGAATCTTTTGAGCGCGGAGCTCGTCACGACGGTGTACGATCGTGACTTTTTTCGCGAAACGTGTCAAGTAGACGCCTTCTTCTACCGCAGAGTCCCCGCCACCGATGACGAAGAGTTCTTTTTCTTTGAAGAACGCCCCATCACAGACCGCACAATACGAGACACCGCGACCGCCGAGCTCTTCTTCTCCCGGTACACCGATTTTTTTATATTGTGCACCAGACGCGATGATGATTGCCCGTGCGTAGTAATCTTTGTTGTGTGCATGAATCGTTTTGTATGCTTTACCGTCTTCGATGCTTCGAACATCTCCATACGCATATTCTGCGCCGAATGCTTTCGAGTGGTCGAACATTTTTTGCGAGAGATCTGGTCCGAGGATGCTATCGTATCCTGGGTAGTTCTCGATATCTTCTGTGTTCGCCATCTGACCGCCCGGAATCCCGCGTTCGATCATCAATGTCGAAAGGTTCGCACGTGATGCGTAAAGTGCAGCTGTCATCCCAGCAGGTCCTGCCCCGATGATGATGACGTCATAAATTTTTTGTTCTGTTTCCGCCATGATTCCACCCCATTTTTTAAATTCATTGTAGTTTGAGTATAGGTGAGAATCGCCTAAACGTCTAACACTTTGCTTGTAGCGGTGCCAGCATCCGTTCATGTGTCCGGATCATCGATGCGACGTGATCAAACGAACAATCGACGAGTGATGCACATTCCTCAATCAACATCCCGTCCCGTAAATCATGGAACAGATAAAGCAGTGATGCAGCGGATGCTTCAATCGAATCGAACGATTCTCCGCTTAAGACGAGCTGTGCGAAGCGTTCATAAAAATCCCCTTCAAGACTCATCCGTTCTTCGTCTGAAACGAATCGTTCCGCAAGACGGATCGTCTGCAATGCCCGGTGAATGCGTTCATCCACGACATCGGTCCGTCCTTCCATCTCGATGACAATCTGTTCCGTCAATAACAGGACGTCTTCTCGGTCCGTTACTTCTGGCATCATCGACAATGCAAGCCGTGCTTCGGCATCGTTCAGCTTGCCAAGAAGAAGTGCCGTGAAGATTCGCGAGACGTCATCTTCCGTCTTCAACGCTTGGATGAGTGCCGAGCGAAACTGCAGGTTATGGCGGATGTCATACGTATCCGTCTCTTCCTTTAACGCTTGTGCTTCGTCCGACTTCAAGAAAGCGGCTGCTTCTTCGACGTGTCCTGTCTTATAAGCAGAGATTGATAACCAGTGCCCAAAGAGTGGGTCTCCCCGGTAACCGCGACGCTCGAGTAACTTCAACTCTTCATAGGCGATATCATATCGTCCGATGATCGCAAGTGTTGATGCGACCTTGTAACGTGTCTCAAGATGCACGGAACGGACGTGTTCGAGCTGACGAGAGAGACGGTGTGCCTCTTCGTCCTGTCCCATCTCGTGT
Organism: Exiguobacterium sp. UBA3491; assembly: GCF_002377745.1. Lineage (NCBI taxonomy): Bacteria > Bacillati > Bacillota > Bacilli > Caryophanales > Exiguobacterium > Exiguobacterium sp. UBA3491. Next base: position 63,424 of record NZ_DFQK01000028.1, on the reverse strand, counting down.
AGCAAGACGAGCGTGTTACAAAGGGCATGCAAATTCCCCGGATTTCCTTCAAGGACCCGTTCGAGGGAAGCGAATGCCTGATCATTCTCTCCTAAATAGAACTCGACGATCGCGAGGTTGTTGTAGGCAGGCCAGAACGTCGGGTACTGGGCAATCAGTCCAGTCAACGTCTCCTGTGCCGCGAACAGCATCCCTTTATCGATCTGGCGTTGTGCTTGACCGTGCAGACGAATCAATTCGTCCTCTTCGTCGTCTTCCATCTCTTGTTCGAGATCAATCAGTTCCACGAGTGCGGCCGATGCCTCCGCGTGTTTGCCGTTTGGTGCTTGCTCTAAATATTCCATCGCATGCTGTCGCGCTTCTTCATAAAGTGAGACGTGTGCGTAGTTATTCGCTAAATAAAAGAGTGATTCCGTATTTGATGCGTCGAGTGCACGTACTTGTTTCAAGACATCATTCGCATGATTGATTTCTCCTGTCTCGAATAAGACACGGGCATAACGGAGCAAATAACGGATGTCCGCTGGCTGAAGTGTCGTCGCCTCATCTAAATGATAGACGGCTTCGTCCAGTCGCCCTTCCCGGTGCGCCTTCCGTCCGCGGAAATAAAAAAGTTCCGCTTGGCGTGCTGTAATCGCAAAGGGGTCTGCTTTGTATTTGGTTAATTCCATCATGATTCAAGCCCCCATAAATAATAAACTGGTTTCGTAGTTGCAGACACAAGAATACCCTATCTCTAGAAGGCATGCAACAGAAAAAAACACCGGAGTTCATCCCCAGCGTTTTGCATAAATCGATTCCAGTTCTTTGTAATTCTCTAAGCATTTTCGTACAAAAGCATCCGTCTCTGGATTCAGTCCTTCAAGACGTGCCACGTCATTGTCATATGCCTGCCGTAAGCTCGTAGCATAATCGGGAATCTCTCCGTCATATGCATAAACGACTGCGGGCGAAACCGTGATCTTTTCGTGCTTATGCAAGGCGGTCCGGATATGAAACAGTGGGACATCGACTTGGTTCGGTTGATGAAGATCTCCTTGAACCGGATGCTTTTCGACAGCCAGTACCTCCACGACGAGACCTTGTGGACGTTCGGCGAATAATCTTCCGAAATACTTTCCTGTCTTATACGTAAAGCGGATGTGCGTCATCTTTTTTCCTTCTTCCTTCTCACAGTTTTGTCACATTTCGTGCCGGCGAAGCGGCTGACTCGAGACGCGTTCGTTCGGAGCGATGTCCCGGTGAACAACCGATCCGGCACCGACAACGGCACCATCTCCGATCGTCACACCCGGAAGGATCGTCACGTTCGCACCGATCAAGACGTTGCTTCCGATGACGACGTCACCTAAACGTTACTCCGTCGTCAAATATTCATGACAAAGGATCGTCGTATTGAAGCCGATGATCGTATTGTCACCAATCGTGATTCGCTCCGGGAACATCGTGTCTGGCATCACCATCAAGGCAAGTGCCGTCTTCTCCCCGATCTTCATTCGGAGGCACGTCCGGTAGAGCGCGTTCTTAAAGCGTAACGACGGGGCAAACCGACCAATCGTGACGATCGTAAAGCACCACATCACTTTAAAGAACGACACCGTCCGGTACATATGCCAGAGTGGATTCGTCGTTCCGACCTGAAACCGATCAGTTCGCCGTGCCATTTTGTTCCTCCAGCCAAGCAGCGAGATGATCCATCGAATCAATGATGACATCCGGCTCGAGAGCTTCTAAGTACGCGCGTCCTTTGATCGCCCAACCGACCGCGACCGTCTTCACTCCTGCGTTCTTGCCCCCAAGGATGTCCGTATCGTTGTCACCGACCATGATCGTCTCGTCTGGTGTTGATCCAAGTAACTGCATCGCTTTCTCAAACGGCTCGACGGCTGGTTTTTCTTCCGTTACGTCGTCCGCTGCGATGACAGCGTCAAAGAGTGACGTCAATCCGAATAACTCGATCCCGCGTAAGGCGACGCGACGACTCTTCGACGTCACGACCGCCATCTTATAGCCTGCTTCATGCAAACGGCGTAATCCGTCAAGCACACCTGGATATTCGAGTACAAGCGCGTCATGCATGGCAATGTTGTAGCTCCGGTAAAAAGCAACCATCTCTTTCCACTGTTCCGCGTTCATCGCTGAGAATGACTTTTCAAGCGTCGGACCGATGAACGGAAGCAGTTCCGCTTCCGTGAACGTCCGGTCGGGGTAATAGTAACTGAGCGTATGCTCAAAGCTTTTTAAGATCAATGGATTCGTATCAATCAACGTTCCATCTAAGTCAAACAAAAGTGTGCGAATCATCGATTACTTCGCCTCCTTTTTTGAACCGTCCAAGTAACGAACAGCATTGCGACGAATGACGAGCATGATCACACCGAAGATGACTAAACAGATCGAGACGACTTGCGCCGTCCGCAGTCCGTCAGCCATCAGACTATCCGTCCGGAGTCCTTCGATAAAGTAGCGTCCGATCGAATACCAAATCAAATAACCGAGGAAGACATATCCACGACGTGGGTTGAACTTCATCCGCCAGACGATCAACAGAATGACACCAATGATGTTCCAGATGCTTTCATAGAGGAATGTCGGTAAGTAGTACGTCCCGTCGATATACATCTGATTGACGATCCAGTGTGGTAAGTGCAACGTATCTTGTAAGTACGACCACGTCGTCTCGCCGCCGTGTGCTTCTTGGTTGAAGAAGTTGCCCCAGCGTCCGACGGCTTGACCGAACAAGAGCGACGGTGCCAGGATATCAGCGATCTGCCAGAACGAGATCTTTTTCTTACGTGTATAGATGATGACCGTCAAAATCGCGCCGATGATTGCGCCATGGATTGCGATTCCACCTTGGCGGATGTTGATGATCTGATCGAGATGCTGACTGTAGTAGTCCCACTCGAACGCGACGTAGTAAATCCGGGCACAGATGATACTGATTGGAATTGACCAGATGACGACATCGACCGCATACTCTTCATTGAAGCCGATCCGCTTCGATTCGAAGATCGCGATCAACAGACCGACGACCGCACCGAGTGCGATGACGATCCCGTACCAGTAAATCGGTACCGGTCCGAGATTGATTGCGACGCGATCAAACGTTGGTTGTACAGAGGCTAGAGTTCCCATCAAAGACCACCATTCCCATCTTCAATTGCTTGTGCGAGACGTCCCGCGAATTCTTCTGCTGTATTAATGCCCATGTTTTTCAGGCGATAGTTCATCGCTGCCACCTCAATAATGACGGCGAGGTTTCGTCCGGGACGAACCGGAATCGTCAAGAACGGGATTTCCGTATCGATGATTTGAAGCGTCTCTTGATCCAGACCAACGCGGTCATAGACTTTCGATTGATCCCAAATCTCGAGGTTACAGACGAGGCTGATCTTCTTGTGCGAGCGAACAGCACCTGCACCGAACAACGTCATCACGTCGATGATCCCGATTCCACGAATCTCAAGCAGATGTTGAATCAACTTCGGTGCCGTTCCGACTAGAATCCCGTCACCCGTTTGACGAATCTCGACCGAGTCATCTGCGACCAGACGATGACCCCGCTTGACGAGTTCGAGTGCTGTTTCCGATTTACCGACGCCACTTGCTCCTTTGATGAAGACGCCGACACCATAGATATCGACAAGGACACCATGCATCGCCGTCGTTGGCGCGAGTTCCGCTTCGAGGAAGTTCGTGATCTGTGACTCGACCGATGTCGTATGCCCTTTTGTCGTCAACAGTGGCACGTTCGTCTCGTCCGCAGCTTGGATGATCGCTTCCGGCACTTCAAATCCACGTGTGATCAAAATACCAGGTGTTTCATCTGTACAAAGGACGTTCGCTCGTTCACGTTGTTCCTCGTACGTTAAATTATTGAAGAACGTCAATTCTGTTTTTCCGAGAATTTGAAGACGTTCTGCCGGGTAATAGGCATAATAACCGGCAAGCACAAGGCCAGGTCGGCACAAATCAGCCGTTAGAATCGGGCGATGTAAGCCTTCTTCTCCCGTGACGATGTGGAGATTGAATTGTTTTACGATTTCAGCTGTTCGCACTTTTGGTTGCACGCTTCGTCAGCCCCTTTCACTTGAAGTATTGTACCATATTTTTATTCGGTTCATGGAATTGGATTAGAAGCATGATTTCTTGGGAATGGAATAAAGAGTTAATATTTTGAAGGAGGTTTTGCCGTGATGTCAGGCGGTGGTATCGGATTGATTTTAGTCATTATCTTATTTGCGGTTCTAGCAATTGCTGGTTTCGTCTATCTCATCATCTCACTGATTGATATGTGGAAAGCGTATTCGCGTAATCAGGATCAAACTGCCCTCTTATTCTTCATCATCTCGATCATCGGAATCTTCATCAGTGGTTCGTTCATTTCCTACGTTCTCGCGATCATCTTCTATTGGAATCGCGCACGCGGAAAGAGTTGGCTCGGAATCGGTCTGATTCTCGTTTCGATCGTCCTTGCAATCATCGGTGTCATCGCCTTACTCTCGTTCGGTTACGATATGAATAATATCGAGAACATGAACTTCGACGAGCCGATGATGGATCAGGATTACGATTATTGATGTAGCTACACCCATCTTCTTATGAGGATGGGTGTTTTTACATGTGCAGACGAAGTCGTTCCGCATCTGTGACTCCTACAGGAAAAAGCGCGGATATCCACACTGTCAGAGACAAACGAGCCTGAGAAAAGCACGCAAAGCTGATGCGACGTCATTAGAAAAGCGCAACCTCTTTTTCAAGAAGTTGCGCCGAGTATGCTTATAACGCTTGTGGACTGAGGTGAACGCCGTGTGTGACCGAAATCGTACCTGTCTTCGTATCCGCTTCGACCTCGATTTTTGGTGAACGGCCGCGTCCTGATACGAAATGGAGTTTCCGGTTGACGATCTCTTTTTGATCCCGAATCAATTCCATGTCGTCCAAGTTGCAGTTGAGACCACCGAAGTTCGTCTCAAGTTCCCCGTAGACTTCAGCGCCATGCGGCAACATCAAGGCGATGCTTCCAGCAAGTGACGAGGCTTTGACTTTCGCATTTTGCGCTGTCTTCAGCTCGCACCGGACGTTTCCGTTCGCTGTTTTCAATTCTGAACGTTCGAAGACACCCGTCGTGATGATTTGACCGTTGGCTGTCTTCGCTTTTAAGACCTTCAACTCCGACTCTTCGATTTCGATCGAGCCGTTCGCTGTCGATACTTTGACATCTTCACTGAAGAGGTCACGGACGTTGACTCGACCGTTCGCTGTCATCAGTTGAGCGGATGTCGTATCGAGTGACGATAACGAAATTTCCCCGTTCAACGTCTGTAAGACGAATGATTCGTAATGACGGCGTGGTACTTTCAGATGGACTGTCGCACGGACACTCTTATCCTTCAAACGGATCGAGAGTGTGTTCGCCGATACCGCGTGTTGCACAGCGGCTTGAAGTTGCTCAAGCGCCTGTTCTTCCGTCACCTGTTGGCGGCGGAGCGGACGTCCTGTCACCGTCAATTCGCATTCTTCAAGATCACTCGGTTCGACGACCAAGTTCGCATTGAACAGATCGACGTGAACCGTCTCACCGCTGAACGGGAATTGTTTGACGTAGGTGACGTTCGGACCGGACGCCTGATTAAGCGAAAGATCACTGTCCTTGATCCGGCTGACGAGATTATCGAACGCTGACATGACTTTCGTCGTCAGCGAATCGACAGAATACTGGTCGACCCGATCATATTGTTCTGGTTCATCGACGTACTTATGTTCACTGGCAGAAGTTGCACGTTCGTCGATCGCTTCGAGCCGCTCGAGTTTATCGAGTGCCTCATCAATCGTTAACTTTCCTTCTTTGACTTGCTCCAATATCAATTGACGCATATCTTGCTTCATGAACCGTTCCCTCCTATTCTTGAACCTCAAACGTGTGTTACATGATACTTTCGTTTAAGTTCCCTTAGTTCCTTCCTACGAATCCTCATCCACAAAAGTTTCACGATTCAATTCGTGCCGCATCGCGTTCAAGGACAGGTGCGAGGTATCGTCCCGTGTAGGATGCTTCAACTTCAGCGATCTGTTCCGGTGTACCGGCAGCAACGATCGTTCCGCCACCGTCGCCCCCTTCAGGTCCGAGATCAATCAAGTAGTCGGCCGTCTTGATGACATCCAAGTTGTGTTCGATGACGAGCACCGTATCACCATTGTCGACGAGACGTTGTAAGACTTTCAACAGACGCGCGATATCATGGACGTGGAGTCCCGTCGTCGGCTCATCGAGAATATAGATCGTCTTCCCAGTCGAGCGTTTATGCAACTCGGACGCCAGTTTAACACGCTGCGCTTCCCCACCAGACAGTTCTGTCGCGGGTTGACCGAGACGCATGTACGTCAGACCGACGTCAGCAATCGTCTGCAGTTTCCGCGTGATTTTCGGAATGTTCTCGAAGAAGGCGAGTGCATCTTCAACCGTCATCTCAAGCACGTCGGCAATCGTTTTGCCTTTATATTTCACTTCGAGTGTTTCGCGGTTATAACGTTTACCGTGACAGACTTCACACGGGACATAGACGTCCGGTAAGAAGTGCATCTCGATCTTGATGATCCCGTCGCCACGACACGCTTCACAGCGTCCACCCTTGATGTTGAAACTGAAACGTCCTTTTTTGTAACCACGGAGTTTCGCTTCGTTCGTCGAAGCAAAGACGTCACGGATGTCATCGAAGACACCGGTATACGTTGCTGGGTTAGAACGTGGTGTCCGACCGATCGGCGATTGGTCGATGTCGATGACCTTATCAATTTGATCCAGACCGGTAATCCCTTTATGAGCACCCGGTTTTTCCTTCGCCCGGTTCATCTCGTGCGCGATCGTCTTATAGAGAATTTCATTGATCAACGTCGATTTCCCGGAGCCCGAGACACCGGTGACGGCGACGAACAGACCAAGCGGAATATCGACATCGACATTCTTCAAGTTGTTTTCCGATGCTTTGTGGATATGGAGCATCCGACCGTCCGGCTCTTTTCGAGTCGACGGGACAGGGATGAATTTTTTCCCGGACAAATATTGACCGGTCAGCGAGTTCGCGTCCTGCATCAACTCTTCCGGTTTCCCGGCTGCCGTGACGAATCCACCGTGATCGCCGGCACCAGGTCCGATATCGATCAAGTAGTCGGCTGCCATCATCGTGTCTTCATCGTGTTCGACGACGATCAGCGTATTGCCGAGGTCACGCATCGCCTTCAGCGTATTGATCAAGCGATCATTATCGCGTTGATGCAAACCGATTGATGGTTCATCGAGAACGTAGAGGACGCCCGTCAGACGCGAACCGATTTGTGTCGCGAGACGAATTCGTTGCGCCTCCCCACCGGACAACGTACCGGCTGCGCGTGAGATCGTCAGGTAATCGAGACCGACGTTCTCAAGGAACGACGCCCGTTCGTGAATCTCACGAACGATCATCCGCGAAATCGTCTGATCCTTCTCACTTAATTTCTCCGGCAGTTTGTCGAAGAACATAACTGCTTGTTTAACAGACATCTTCGTCACTTCACCGATATGGTGATCGGATACTTTGACGGCGAGCGATTCCCGTTTCAAGCGATGTCCTTTACACGTCGGACAGGCTTTCTTCGCCATGTAGCCTTCCATCTGTTCCCGGATATAATCAGACGATGTTTCCTTGAAGCGACGCTGTAAGTTATTGAGGACCCCTTCGAAGTAGAGGTTCGTGTTCCGGACCATGCCGAAGTCGTTCTCATAACGGAAATGAATCTCTTCCTTCGTGTTTCCGTTCAAGATCGTTTCGCGATGTTCTTCTGACAATTGTTCGAACGGTGTATCCATATCGATTTTGAAGTGGTCACAGACCGCTTTGAGCAATTGTGGATAATACTGCGAACTCGTCGGTTCCCACGCCACGATCGCTCCTTCGTTCAAAGACTTATCGGGATGCGGTACGACGAGATCAACATCGACTTCAAGCTTCGTTCCGAGTCCGTCACATGACGTACAAGCACCGAACGGTGAGTTGAACGAGAACATTCGTGGTTCGAGTTCGCCGATCGAGAAACCACAGATCGGACAAGCGTGATGTTCACTGAACAACAGTTCGTTGCCGTCCATCGTATCGACGATGACCCGACCGTCCGCGAGGCGAAGTGCAGTCTCCAGTGAGTCCGCAAGACGGGCTTCGACGTCTGGTCGCACGACGACACGGTCGACGACGACTTCGATCGAGTGCTTCTTGTTCTTCTCAAGCGTGATTTCTTCGGCGAGATCCATCGTCTCTCCGTTGACACGAACGCGGACGAAACCTTCCTTCTTCAAATCGTCGAGCACTTTGACGTGCGTTCCTTTGCGTCCGGAAACGATCGGCGCGAGAATTTGCAGACGGGTCCGTTCCGGCAACTCCATCACTTGGTCAACCATCTGACTGATCGTCTGACTCGAAATCTCGATTCCGTGATTCGGACAGATTGGTTTACCGATCCGTGCGTATAACAGACGCAAGTAGTCATAAATCTCTGTGACCGTTCCGACCGTCGAACGAGGGTTTTTACTCGTCGTCTTTTGATCGATCGAAATTGCCGGACTCAGTCCTTCAATCGTATCGACATCCGGTTTATCCATTTGTCCGAGGAACTGGCGGGCATAGGCAGACAGACTTTCGACATAACGCCGTTGTCCTTCAGCATAGATCGTATCGAACGCAAGCGACGATTTCCCTGACCCGGACAAGCCCGTCAAGACGACGAGCTGATCGCGGGGGATTTCGACATCGATGTTTTGTAGATTATTGACGCGAGCGCCTTTGATGATAATCTGATTCTTCTTTTCTCCCAACTTAGGCACCTGCTTTCAATTCTAATATGAGGTCGCGGAGCTCAGCAGCTCGCTCGAACTGCATGTCTTTCGCCGCTTGACGCATCTCTTGGTCAAGCTGTTCAAGCAACGTTTCACGCTCCGGTTTTTTGAGTTTGTTGAACTTCTCGAGTTTTTCGACGGTATCGTCGTTCTCGATTGTCGTACTAATGACACCACGCACGTCTTTTTTGATCGTCTGCGGCGTAATGCCATGTTCTTCGTTGAACGCCATCTGGATCGCGCGACGGCGTTCCGTCTCATCGATCGCCCGTTGCATCGAATCGGTGACTTTATCGGCAAACAAGATGACGTGTCCTTCCGCGTTCCGCGCCGCCCGACCAATCGTTTGAATCAGCGAACGGTCCGACCGGAGGAAGCCTTCCTTATCGGCATCAAGAATCGTCACGAGTGAGACTTCCGGAATATCGAGTCCTTCTCGTAATAAGTTGATCCCGACGAGGACATCATATTTCCCGAGTCGTAAGTCACGGATGATTTCAATCCGTTCGAGTGTCTTGATTTCCGAGTGCATGTAGTTGACCTTGACACCATTCTCTTTCAAGTAATCGGTCAAGTCTTCTGCCATCTTCTTCGTCAGTGTCGTCACGAGAACACGTTCGTTCTTCGCGACCCGGTCACGGATGTTATCCATCAAGTAATCGATTTGTCCCGTGATCGGATGAATCTCGATCGTCGGATCGACGAGACCGGTCGGACGGATGATTTGCTCGACCATCTCTTTCGAATGTTCGAGTTCATACGGTCCTGGTGTCGCCGAGATATAGATCGCCTGACTGATTTTTTCCTCGAACTCCTCGAACCGTAACGGACGGTTATCTTTTGCCGACGGAAGACGGAAACCGTGATCGACGAGGACTTGTTTCCGCGCCTGATCTCCGTTATACATCCCGCGAATTTGCGGCAGTGTGACGTGTGACTCATCGGCAACGAGTAAGAAGTCCTTCGGGAAGTAATCAAGCAACGTATACGGTGTTGCCCCTTCCGGCATCAAGTTCAAGTGACGCGAGTAGTTCTCGATTCCGGAACAATAGCCCATCTCACGCATCATCTCAAGATCGTAGTTCGTACGTTGTTCGAGCCGTTGCGCTTCAAGCAACTGATTGTCTTCGCGTAACTTCGCAAGCTGCACTTCAAGTTCCTTCTCGATGTTCGCGATCGCTTTCTGTAGACGGGTATCCCCCGTCACGAAGTGGGACGCCGGGAAGATCGAGATGTGCTCGCGGTCCGCGACGATCTCACCTGTCAGCGGATCCATGTCACGGATCCGTTCAATCTCGTCACCGAAGAACTCGACCCGGACACACTGTTCGTCGCGTGACGCCGGGAAGATTTCGACGACGTCTCCGCGGACGCGGAACCGTCCACGCTGGAAGTCGATGTCGTTACGCTCATACTGAATGTCGATTAGACGACGGAGCATCTCGTTTCGCCCCATCTCATTGCCGACACGCAGTGACAAAACGTGGTTGTTGTACTCTTCCGGGTTACCGAGACCATAGATACACGAAACGGACGCGACGATCAAGACGTCCTCCCGTTCGAACAAGGCGGACGTTGCCGAGTGACGTAGTTTATCAATCTCGTCGTTGATCGAAGAGTCCTTCTCAATGAACGTATCCGTCGATGGGACGTACGCTTCCGGTTGGTAATAATCATAAAAACTAACGAAGTATTCGACCGCATTGTTCGGGAAGAATTCCTTGAACTCCGAGTAGAGTTGTCCCGCTAGTGTTTTGTTGTGGGCAAGGACGAGCGTCGGTTTCTTGATTTCCTTGATGACGTTCGAGACCGTGAACGTCTTCCCGGTACCGGTCGCCCCAAGCAACGTCTGATGTCGTTCGCCTTGTTTTAGCCCAGTCACCAATTTTTCGATTGCAGTCGGTTGATCACCGCCTGGTTCAAATGGTGAAACGAGTTCAAAATCCATCGTTTGCTTCCCCCTCATCACGTTAAAAAATCTATTTTTATTGTACCACTTTACGAACAAACATTCGATTATGAAGTGCTCCTTTTAGGAAGTTACCCTTTTTTTCGAAAATGCAAAAGTTTCTTTTTGCTTCGAGTGTTGATCCTCGATTTTTCTGCCAACAAAAAAATCCCCGTCACGGCTGTTCCGTGACAGGGATGTACTCGTTAATGTAAGGACCGCACTTTAGTGCGACCATGGACCGGCTCGTTGACGAACAGGATACCAAGTTCATGATGATCTTGTTCATAAAAAGCACGTTGCGCAAACCGGATGTCACCGTTATGGTTCATGACTTCAAGACGCAGATACGGTTTGTGTTTTTGGATGGCTTCGTAGAACGATGCTTCCGAATCGACCTTCTCACCATTGACCTTATAGATCGCTTCACCTGGAATCAAGCCCATCTCAGCAGCCGGTTTATCAGGTAGCGTTCCAAGAATGACGGCACCACGCGTTCCATTGAGGAACAACGGTGTCTGTGCCCGGTTCAAGCGTTTGACCCGCTGATGCAACAAGATATGCAGCACAAGCAACAAAACGATCCCGTACAGCCATTCAGCTTGTCCGGTGACGTATGCAAGAACCGTCAATAGAATCGCGACGAGGCTCGTGATCAAACGTCCTTGAACGAGCGGACGCATCAATTCTTTCGGCAACTTACCCGTAAAGAGGAAGCTGAAACCGATCGGTAACCAAAGCACGATCGGAACAAGCTCTGGGAAGCTGTAACGTGGCCACCAGGCTTCAAGCACGTCACCCGGAACAAAGACGAGCAAAGGCAATAGCCAAAGCTTATTTGCCGACAGCCCACCGATGAAGCGACCGCGCTTCGAGACGACGAGTGACGGTGACAGACGCCGCTGCCCGCGCCACCAGACGAGGAGACATTCCGCGACGAGCGTCAACGCCGCAAGCAATAAAACCATCTTCGGCTCGACCGCTCGGATCGAGTCAAGACGTGAATCCATCACGAACCAGCCGGTCAGTCCAAGCAAGACGATCGGCCAGAGCGGTACGTTCAAACGTACGATACCAATCAACAGCAGGACGCTCGAAAGTCCGAGTAACAATAGAGCGTATTGCGGCGTCAGCGTCAATCCGAGCCATCTGCTGACGACGGACAAGACGAGACCGACGAGTAGACCTGGTAAAAGTGTTTCGAGGACATCGCTTCGTTTGCCGTGTGTCCGGGAGCGAAACAATCCGCGTTCCCGTTTGACACGCCGGATGCCGATGACCCAACTGACAAGGAGTGCTAACCACAAGGTCGGACTGGCGATGAGACTAATCGCGGTCCAACCAATTTCATCGAGTAATTCCACGCGCATTCAGACCTCTTTCCATTCCTTATTATTATTATTATTATTGTGCAGCGACCTCGAGTGCTTTTTTCCGCTGGACGTCATTCTTATCGTCCTGGAGTTTCTTCAGGAGACGCGTCTCCATCTCACCCGCTGTCTGCTGATCGATTTTTCCAGTGACGTCAAGTTTCGCGTCCTTTTGCAAAGCCTCGACAGCTTGTTTCATCGTGTCACCGAAATAGCCGTCCTGTCCTTTTGGCTTATAACCGATCGCTTCGAGGACAAGGTGGGCATTCTCGACTGATTTTCCGTAATCGCCGACAGCGAATGACTTTTGATCAGTCAGAATCTTCGTGACGTTGAAGTACGCCGGTTGTTTGACTTCGACCGTCGGCTTGACCCCTTTTTTGTGGATCCAGTTCCCGTTTGGTGTCAGCCATTTGTTCGTCGTTAACTTCAGGTCGCTACCGTCCTTCAAATCATACGCACTTTGGACGATCCCTTTCCCGAACGACTTCGTACCGACGACTTCGGCGCCAGCTCCTTCCTTCAGTCCGGCTGCAAGGATCTCGGACGCTGAGGCCGATCCGCCGTCTTCTAAGACGACGATGTTATATGGTTTCTTCTCGTCTGCCTTCCCGAATTCCTGCTGGCGCTCGCCTTTATTGTTCTCGACCTGATAAATCGGCACGTCTTTCGGAATGAACGGAGCGATCATTTTCGAGACAGCCGTCAAAAGACCACCCGGATTTCCGCGTACATCGATGACGAGTCCATCAATGTTCTGACTCTCGAGTTTCGTCAACCCCTTCTCGAACTCTTCTGCTGTCGGTTCCGAGAACTGTGTTACTTGTAAGACACCAATCTTCTTGCCGTTGACATTCTCCGTTGACGTATAGACCGTCTCGATTGGAATCGTATCGCGTTTAATCGTGATCTCCATCGCGTCTTGTCCGCTACGCTGAATCGTCAGGACGACATTCGTTCCTTTTTCACCACGAATTTTTTTAACGGCTTGATCCGTCTTTTGACCTTTTGTCGACTTACCATCGATTTCTAGGATGACGTCGCCTGGTTTGATACCAGCTTTTTCAGCAGGTGATCCTTTGATCGGCGAGACGATGACGATCGACTCACCTTTTTGTTCAAGCGTCGCACCGATCCCTTCGAACGAAGACGACAGATTCGTGTTGAACGAGGTCGTTTCCGACTCATCCATATAAACGGAATATGGATCGTTAAGCACTTCTGTCATGCCAGATAACGCACCATCGAGTAACTCTTTATCTGTCACGTCTTTTAGATAATTTTGTTCGATCATCTGCCGGACCTGGTCGATTTTTTTCCAATCACCAGTCGCATTCGAAGATGATGACTGCGTTGCAACGGAATCTGTTCCGCCAGCCGCTAACATACCGACGGCACCTGCCCCTAAACCAAGCCCGAAGGTACTGACCGCAATCACTGCTGTTGTAGATTTTTTCACGCTTGATTCCCCACTTCCATTAAAAACGCATTATTTTTTTCAGTATAGCAAAAAAAGATAGGTTACCCTATCTTTTCAGTATTCTGTGGGATGTCAAAAGATGTACGGTGCTGGGTCAACTGCATTCGGTTGTCCGACTGCCCACTCTCCCTTATGCAATTCGAAATGCAAATGCGGACCTGTCGACCAGCCCGTTGTACCTAATGTACCGACTGTCTTACCCGGCATGACCGTTTGACCGGCGGAGACGCTGATCGAATCGAGATGTGCATAGACGGTCGTGTAGACCTGTCCATCGATCAAATGCGTCACCATGACGACGTTCCCGTAACCTGTTGCACTACCGGCTCGTAGAACGATACCACCTGCCGCCGCATGGATCGGTGTTCCTTTTGCATTTACGAGATCAATCCCTTTATGAATCTCCGGCTTTCCTGTCAACGGATTGTTCCGGGGACCGAACGGCGACGAGACATATCCTTGAACCGGTAAATGGAACGGACGACTCGTCACGGCATCTGCCGGTTGCTCCGGTGTCGCAGTCGGTGACTCGACTTCAGGAATGATCGGTTCCGCACTTGGAGCATCGGATTTTTTCTTTTTCGCCTCTGCCGCACGTGCCGCTTCTGTCGCTTCCGCTTGACGTTTTGCTTCTGCTGCCCGCGCCGCTTCTTCCGCTTTCCGTTTCGCTTCTTCTTTAGCTTTCCGTTCGGCTTCTTGCAGGGCAATCAATTCATTTTGAATCAGACGGCGCTGATCCGCGAGAATTTCTGCCTCCTCGGCTTTAGAGAACTGCTCTTGTTGCAGTTCCTTGACCTTCGTGTTCAACTGGACGACGAGCTTACGCTTCAGTTCGGACTCTGCGATGATCCGCGTCTGGAGCACAAGGAGCTTGCGTTGTTCCCGTTTCATGCTTTCAAGCAATAGTGCTTGTTCCGACCGTTGTTCGCTCAGTTGTTTGACGTTCCCCTTGTAAGCTTGTAAGACATGATCATCTTGTTTGATGATCTCACTGACCGTACTGAAGCGCGAAATCAAATCACCAAAGTCTTTTGCGTCGAGCAAGACCTCGATGTATTTGACGTCTCCTTTTTGCTGGACGGCACGCAATCGGCTTCCAAGCAACTCTTCTTGCTGGTGCAGTTCCTTGAGCGTCTCGGAAATCGCTGCTTCCGTCAGACGCAATTGTTCTTTAGATGCAGTAACAGCCGCTTGTTGATCGGCTATCTTAAGCGCTAAATCATCCAAACGGCTGTTGACTTCATTCAGTTGCGCACGGGCTTCCTTACGCTCCTGTTTCGTCAAGATCAACTTCTCTGATGTCTGATTCTGTAATCGTTCCATCTCTTTCAGACGGCTTTCGACCTCCTGTTGTTCCTTCAGCAAATCTTCTTTAGACGTGGCATCAACGGACACACTAGTTCCAATCAAAGCTAAGCTCAGGACGGCAGAATAGAATCGGACTTTCATGAGAAGCATCTCTCCTCTATTTTATTTTTGAGTAACTGATTTAAATCTTCAAGAAACGACCGAGTGATGTCGTTGATCCCCATACACCGATGAATGCACCGAGTCCGAGCAGGATTAAGACGACTTGTGCCGACAATTCACCTGGTGGAATCAACGAGAATATTCCCGCATTCACGGTAGAAAGTTGGGGTTGGATCGCATTGTAGGAGACTTCATAACCGAAGTAGACGACGACGATCGGAATGATGGCACCTAATATGCCCATCAATAATCCTTCGACGAAGAATGGGGCACGGATGAATCCGTTTTTCGCTCCGACGAGGCGCATGATCTCGATTTCCCGGCGACGGGAGAAGATCGTGACTTTAATCGTGTTCGAAATGAGGAACATCGCCATGAACGTCAATCCGACGATCAGGATGATTCCACCGATCCGAACTCCTTCAAGGAAGCTAAACATCTTTTTAACATATTCCTTACCGTATTCGACACTATCTACATTTTCCATTTTTTTGATGGAATTTGCAAGTGTTTCTGTCTCTTTTGGTGAGGTAGCTTTGACGATATACCGGTCATGAAGCGGATTATCCTTTTCAACCGACTGGTAGGCCTGGGAACCTTCGCCAAGTTGCTCCTTGAAGCGGTCCAGTTCTTCTTCTTTCGAACTGTAACGAACGGAGTCGACACCCGGCATCTGCTTGAGTGCTTCACCGACTGAATCGATCTTCGACTGGTCTGCTTCTCGTTCGACGAACACTTGGATTTCAACGTCTTTTTCGACGTTATCGGAAATCTTGTTGACGTTGAACATGAGCATCGCGAATATTCCTACGAGAAGTAACGTGACGGTAACGGCACTGACAGAAGCGAATGTCATCCAGCCGTTCCGGACGAGACCTTTTGCCCCTTCCCGTAAATGACGGAATCCATTAAACTTCATAGCCGTACATTCCTTTCTCTTCGTCTCGGACGATTTTTCCTCCATCAATCGCTAAGACACGATGACGCATCTTGTTCACGATGTCCCGGTTGTGTGTCGCCATTACGACCGTTGTCCCACGGCGATAGATTTCTTCGAATACTTCCATGATCTCCCAGGCTGTATCCGGGTCCAGGTTTCCAGTCGGCTCATCGGCGATGACGAGTGACGGACGGTTGACGATGGCTCTCGCGATCGAGATCCGTTGTTGTTCGCCCCCAGATAATTCGTCCGGATAGTTGCGCTCTTTATGCTTGAGCTTAACGAGATCGAGTACTTCGAGTACTTTCTTCCGGATTTGTGCTTTGTCTTCCCCTACGACTTCTAGCGCAAAGGCGACATTTTCATAAACCGTCAGTGACGGGAGTAATTTAAAATCTTGGAAGATGACGCCGATTTGGCGACGAAGTTCGGGGATTTGACGGTTCTTCAACTTACCGACTTCGATTCCTTTAAACAAAAATGAACCGCTCGTTGGTTTCTCTTCGCGGTACATCATTTTCATGAATGTTGATTTACCCGCACCCGACGGACCGACGATATAGACGAATTCGCCTTGATTGATCGTCAAATCGACCTCACGGAGTGCCGTGACGCCGTTCGGATAAATCTTACTGATTCGTTGCATCTTGATCACGTACTTCACATCCTTACTTATTTACTGATGCTGAATGAATAGGTCCAAAAACCTACCGACCACCATTATAACAGGGACAAAATTGAACGCACATTACAATCAAATGTCATTTCAGACGATTATACCATAAAAAAGAGGCACGAATGACGAACACATGTCGTGTGTGTCATCTCGTACCCCATCATATCCCATAATCATTTTTTAGCAGCGAGCCAGTCGGAAACAGCCATGATTTCTTTATCATCTTTCAGGATACCTGCAGGCATTTGCCCTTTCCCGTTCTTGATGATTTTTTGAATCTCTTCTGAAGAATATTTCGAGCCAACCTTCGTCAAATTCGGTCCGACGTTTCCTTCAAGGTTTTTACCATGACACGTCGCACAGTTTGTTGCGAAGATTTTCTCAGCATCTACACCGGATTGTGTCTTCGACGAATCATCGTTCATCGTTGACTCTTCCTTCGTGCCTGACGATGAATCATCAGAACTCGAATCGTCACTACCACCACATGCCGCGAGCGCAAGTGTCGTTCCTAAGCCTAACGCGAGTAACAAGTTTTTCAGCTTCATCCGGATATCCCCCTCTTGTAAGTATCTACATAAACGCTACTGACCTAGTTAGAGTATAACCGTTATCCGGAGGAGTTAAGCGTGATTTCACAAAAACTTCACGTTTCAAGAACGATTATGGCACATTACGGTAGCGTTTATCGTCTGTAAACCCGAGTCCGAGCACCTCATGGGCTTCACTGACGACGAGGAATGCCGATGGATCGATGTGTTTGACGATTTCTTTGAGCGTCGTGATTTCCCCTTGACGAACGACGACCATTAGCATCGGTTTCCGTGTCCGTGTGAACGCACCTGCCGCCTCGATTTCCGTCGCCCCGCGATCGAGCGTCTCGAAGATTTCCTTCACTAACGCTTCCCGTTGATCAGAGATGATATAAGCGAGTTTGTCGTTCGTGATCCCAAGCTGGACGACGTCGATCATCTTGATCGTGATGAACAAAGCGACGAGTGCATACAGCCCAATCTCAAGCGAGAAGATCGTCGCCGCACTGATGACGATTGTTCCGTCAAGCAAGGCGATACACAGATGAAGTGGCAATTTCGTGAAACGATGCAGGATTTGCGCAATCAAATCCATTCCTCCGGTCGACGCTCGCCCCCGGAAGATCAGACCGAGTCCAATCCCGACCCCGGCACCACCGAAGATTGCAGCAAGCATCGGATTCATTGTCGCAGCCGGAACATCGAACCGCTCATATACGAGAATGACGACCGGTAAGAAGATCGACCCGACGAGTGATTTGACACCAAAGCCCATCCCGAGGATCATCCAACCGATCGCAAGCAAAACGACGTTCGCGACGAGTTGGAACAATCCTGGCGAAATTCCGAACAAATCGTTCAAGACGATCGATAAGCCACTGACCCCTCCCGAGGCGAGTTGGTTCGGTGCTAAAAATAAACTAAAGGCACTTGCGACGAACAAGGACCCGATTAACAAATACGCATAATCGCGCACGACTTCCTGACGTGTCGATGTCATGACATTTCATTTCCCCTTATCAATTGATTCTCGTGTTTCATTTTAGCGGAAAAGTCAGACAACGACTAGACAGGGGGAACAACTCACAGTGTTCCCTTTATACCGTACTAAAGGGTGGACTGTAGCGAACGATACCGCTAACGCCACGTAATCCATTCCGTTCGAGTGCAAGAACGAGAAAGACCTCCGGCGGAACGGGGAACGGCGGCTTGATACCGTAGTCAATCGCCCGTTCAAAGCCGAACTGTGGATAATAGCTGTCGTGACCGAGGACGACGATGTGGGATTCCCCGGCGTCCCGCGCATCCTCGATCACTTGACGGATCAATTCAGAGCCGATACCCTTTCGCTGCCAAGCGGGCAGGACACCGACCGGCGCTAAGGCAAGCGACGGGATGTCATCGATATGGATCCGGCTCAAGAGGACATGACCAACGATTTCTCCTTTATCAGTCACGGCGACGCGACCGAAGACTGGTTGCGCGGCCTCCTCCTCGCGTAACGCATCAACGAGGTTCGCTTCGTTTGGTTGTTCGAATGCCGCTTCATGGACGAGCCGGATTCCCGTTGCGTCCTTGAAGCCTTCTTTACGGATGATCATTAGTTATTGCTCCCTTCAAGTGGTTTGGTTGCGAGAAGCGTGAACTCGGTCGGGATGTTTTCACCGTTCCAGCCACGATGCTCGTCGAATCGGTCTAATATGAAACGTGTTTGAAGAATCCCGTTTAAGATCTCACTCAATGTAAAATAGCGAACAGAAACGTCTGGAAAATCGACTTGTTCCTCATTCGTAAAGTACGTTTTATACGCCAAGTCACCCGCTTGCAAGGCTTGATCGAAGTAACGCGGTCGATACGTCAAATCCGCGTTGATCCAGCGACCGACCGGATGAAAGTCACTGAGGATCAGCTGTCCACCTGGTTTTAAGATAGTAAAGAGAATTCGTAAGAAACGCTCGAGGTCCGCAAAGTAATGCAAAATCCCGCCTTCTAAGTAGAGAAGATCAAACGTATCGCAATATCGTTCAAGGTCGATCGTATAGAGATCCCCAACGACATACTCAATCGATGTTCCAGAAGCATGCGCCAGTTCTAGCGCGTACCGCGCATTCTCCTCCGAGATATCAAACACCGTGACGTCTGCCCCGAGTAACGCTAACGGCACCGCCTTGCGTCCGTTCGAACCACAGATGTTCGCGATTGTCTTCCCGGCGACGTCTTCGAAATGACGACGATGTTTCTTCAAACATGCGGCTGGATCTTGTTTGATGATCGCTGCATATTCCGCCGGTGTTCCGTCACGTTTCTCCCAAAATTCATACGCCCGGTACTCCCATGCCTGTTTGTTGATCCGACTTTGCTCCTGCATCACCTTTCCCCCTTTGACGATCAAAAAACCAGTCGAACATCGTCCGACTGGTTGGTTGTCTCTTACATATTCATGAGACGGAGGTACGCATCGATGAAGCCCATGATGTCACCATCCATTGCCCCTTGCGTGTTCCCGACTTCATAGTTCGTCCGGTGATCCTTGACCATGCTGTATGGATGGAAGACGTACGAACGGATTTGGCTCCCCCATGCGATATCCGATTTTTCACCACGGATTTCGTCGAGTTTCTTTTGTTGCTCTTCGATTTCGCGTTGATAAAGTTTCGCTTTCAACATCTTCATCGCTGCTTCACGGTTTTTGATCTGCGACCGTTCTTGTTGACAGGAGACGACGACGCCTGTTGGTACGTGTGTGATCCGGACAGCCGAGTCCGTCGTATTGATGTGCTGACCACCGGCACCAGAGGCACGGTACGTATCGATCCGCAAGTCTTCTGTACGGACTTCGATATCGATGTCATCGTTGAATTCCGGCATGACGTCACACGAGACGAACGATGTATGACGGCGACCTGACGAGTCAAACGGTGAGATCCGGACTAAACGATGGATCCCTTTTTCGGCTTTTAAGTATCCATAAGCATTGTGCCCTTGAATACGGAGCGTGACCGATTTGACACCTGCTTCATCACCCGGTTGGTAGTCCATCGTTTCGACTTTCCAACCCTGCTTGTCGCAGAAACGTTGGTACATACGCAGTAACATTGATGCCCAGTCTTGTGACTCGGTACCACCCGCACCTGGGTGTAACTCGAGGATTGCGTTGTTTGCGTCATACTCGCCGTTCAAGAGGATTTGTAGTTCGAAGTCTTCGAACTTCTTCTTAAGGTCGCCAAGTTCTGACTCGAGCTCTTCTTGAAGATCCGCATCCGGCTCTTCCTTGATCAATTCGTACGTCAAAGCAACGTTTTCGTGACCTGCTTCGAGTTCTTTGTATTTGTCGACCATCGCTTTTAAGCCGTTCGACTCATCGATGACTTTTTGTGCCGATTCCTGGTTGTTCCAGAAGTCTGGGTACGTCATCTCGTTTTCGAGTTCTTCAATCCGAGCAATCTTCGACTCGAGGTCGAGTGATGCCTTATATTCGTCGAGTTTCTTTTCCATCCACTCGGCGGTGTTGCGAATTTCTGCTAATTCCATGTGTTCCACCTTCTCTTTCCGTGAAAAGAGGCAGGAATCTCCTGCCTCTCTTTCAGTCGATTCATCACTTATGCCTGACGGCCGTGACAGTTCTTATATTTCTTACCGGATCCACACCAGCACGGATCATTGCGTCCGATTTGGTCGTTTGGATTTTTCCGGACCGGTTTTTTCTTGACCGCTTTATCTTCCTTACCAGAAACCGCGACTTCGTCTTGGACGACTTTTTCGCGTTTGAGGTTCGGGTCGAGATCTGCACGAAGGACGAATTGCGTCACTTCTTCAGCGATCGCAGCGTTCATCGCATCAAACATCATCGAACCTTCTGATTGGTATTCACGGAGCGGGTCGTTTTGACCGTATGCCCGAAGGTGAATCCCTTCACGGAGTTGATCCATCTGATCGATGTGGTTCATCCAGTGTTGGTCGACGGCACGTAGGACGATGACTTTTTCGAACTCATCGAATGCTTCTGCTGGGACTTCTGACCGTTTGTGCTCGTAGTGCGCGAATGTGCGCTCTTTGAGCAACTCGATGATCTCTTCGCGTTCTTTTCCGAAGAGGTCGCTTTCCGTGACCTTCTCTTCGATCGCAAGCGTCTGGTTCGCCCACTCCGCAAGTGCACCGATGCTCCATTCTTCCGGTACGAACTCGACCGGCGTATATTGATGGACGCCTGCTTCAATCGTCTGCTCGATCATCGGACGGACGATATCTGACACGGAACCGGCATCGAGAATCGCTGCCCGGTCCGCGTACATGACTTTCCGTTGATCTGCCATGACGTTATCGTAGCCGAGGACTTGTTTCCGCGCATCAAAGTTATTTCCTTCGACGCGTTTTTGAGCCGATTCAACGGCACGAGACACCATCCGACTCTCGATCGGTTGCGAATCATCCATTCCGAGACGATCCATCATCGACTGCAGCGAATCAGAACCAAAGCGACGCATCAATTCATCTTCAAGTGAGAGATAGAATTGTGATGCACCTGGATCCCCTTGACGACCGGCACGACCACGGAGCTGGTTATCGATCCGGCGTGATTCGTGACGTTCTGTCCCAAGGATGTAGAGACCACCTTTTTCTAAGACACCTTGACCGAGCTTGATGTCGGTACCACGACCGGCCATGTTCGTTGCGATCGTGACCGAGTTCGCTTGACCCGCGTTCTCGATGATCTCCGCTTCACGTGCATGGTTCTTCGCGTTCAAGACTTCGTGACGGATGCCACGTTTTTTGAGGATGTTACTCAGCAACTCCGACGTCTCGACGGCAACCGTACCGACGAGGACTGGTTGTCCTTCACGGTGGGCACGTTCGATTTCGTCTGCGACAGCAGCAAACTTCCCGTTCATCGTTTTGAAGATCAAGTCCGGCATATCGTTTCGGACGACCGGCTTGTTCGTCGGAACCGGTACGACGTGCATGTTGTAGATGTTACGGAACTCTTCTTCCTCCGTCTTCGCTGTACCCGTCATTCCGGCAAGTTTCGTATACATCCGGAAGAAGTTTTGGTACGTGATCGTCGCAAGGGTCATGGATTCGCGTTGAATCTCGACGCCTTCCTTCGCTTCGATCGCTTGGTGCAGACCTTCCGAATAACGACGACCTTCCATGACACGACCTGTGAATTGGTCGATGATCATGACTTCGTCTTCGCGAACCATATAGTCGACGTCGCGATGCATGACAGCGTTCGCCCGCAGTGCGAGGCTTAAGTGATGATTGAGCGCGACGTGTTCGAGACCAAACAAGTTATCAATACCGAAGTATTTTTCAGCACGGTCGATTCCTTGCTCCGTCAACAGAACACTCTTCGTCTTGATGTCGACCGTGTAGTCTTCATCTGCCTTCATGATTTTCGCGAACGCATCGGCTTGCGAATAGAGCGCTGTCGATTTTTCGGCCGATCCTGAGATGATGAGCGGAGTCCGCGCTTCATCGACGAGAATCGAGTCGACTTCATCGACGACGGCATAACTGAGTGGACGTTGAACGCGGTCTTCTTTATAGAGGACCATGTTGTCACGCAAGTAATCGAAACCGAACTCGTTGTTCGTTCCGTACGTGATGTCACAGCTGTATGCTGCTTGTTTTTCTTGACGCGACATGCTTGAGAGGTTCAAGCCGACCGAGAGACCAAGCGCTGCATAAAGCGGCTCCATGATGTCACGGTCACGTTTTGCGAGATATTCGTTGACGGTAACGACGTGAACGCCGTTGCCAGCGAGGGCATTCAAATAGACAGGGAGTGTTGCGACGAGCGTCTTACCTTCCCCGGTCTTCATTTCGGCGATATCCCCATTGTGCAGGACATATCCACCAATCAACTGAACGCGGTAGTGGCGCATGCCGAGAACGCGTGTTGACACTTCGCGACAGACCGCGAAGGCTTCTGGTAAAATATCATCTAAGTCTTCTCCGTTAGCGAGACGCTCACGGAATTCAACGACTTTCCCTTCCAGTTCTTGATCCGATAACGCACCGATTTGTGTCTCGAGCGCTTCCACAGCGTCTGCTGCTTTTTCGGCTTTCTTCAGGACACGTTTCGTTGGTGCAAATAATTCTTTTAGAAAATTAGCCATGCCTTACAGTCCCCTTACTTCGAACGATTCTTTGAACGAACAGAATTCCGAGATTTTTCCTTTATTCAGTGTACCGAATACGACGTCAAATTTCAACAAGCGGACCGAGCAGCGGTCTCGGTCTTTTGTCGTAAAGCAAACGTACCTTGTTTAGAAATAGTTTTCCATCATATCAAAAAGGGACTCGCCCGTAAGAGCGAGTCCCTGTTGCATTCATTATTCTGGTTCAATCAAACCGTAACGACCATCCTTACGACGGTAGACGACGTTCGTGTTGCCCGTTTCTGCGTCTGAGAAGACGAAGAATGCGTGTCCGAGCATGTCCATCTGAAGAATCGCTTCTTCCGTGTCCATTGGTTTGAGTGTGAAACGCTTCGTCCGAACGAGTTCGAGTTCTGCCTCGTCCTCTTCATAGACTGGCGCTTCCGCTTCCGGTCCTTCGAGCGTTTTGAAGTACTCTCCGATGCCGCCTTCTTTAGCGCGCCCTCTCCGGTTCAATTTCGTTTTGTGTTTCCGGATCTGACGTTCGAGCTTATCGACGACGAGGTCGATTGCTGCATACATATCGCCATTGACATCCTCAGCACGGAGCAAGAGGTTTGGCATTGGAATCGTCACTTCGACTTTTTGTTTCTCATTGTTGACTTTGAGATTGACATAAGCCGTTTGCGCTTCCGTAGGAGTTGTAAAATAACGAGTTAACTTTTCAAGCTTTTTCTCGACGTAATCCTTGAGAGCATCTGTGACGTCCAAGTTTTCACCGCGAATGTTGTAGATCATGTAAACTCCTCCTTAAGTAACCGGTTGAACCTATGAATTCGAGATGCTCCAGTCGTTTCCTTCTGAATATTCGAAATTCTTTGGTTCGTTTTTATTATAGCACGATAAGTGAAGGAAGACCATGAGAACAATGACATTCTCATGAACATTCACTACTGTTCTTAGCGTACGATAATATTGAAGCATGTTGATGTTAACGTATATACCCGTTTTGATCGAACTCAAAACAAAAAACCGCTTTTAGGCGAATAGCCTAAAAACGGTGGCGGCTGCTATTGGATTAGATCTTTGAAACGTTCGCAGCTTGTGGACCACGATCGCCTTCAACGATTTCAAATTCCACTTCTTCGCCTTCTTCAAGTGATTTATAACCATCGACTTGAATCGCTGAGAAGTGTACGAATACGTCTTTCGCGTCAGACGTTTCGATGAATCCATAACCTTTTTCAGCATTAAACCATTTTACTTTACCTTGTTCCATTCGAATTCACGTTCCCTTCGCAAACCAGAGTTCGAGAGCAAGCTCTCTACGGCTTAGTCTATCAAAAGAAGGAATTATTGACAATTAAAAATTCTGATTACTTTGAATTCATTCTAAAAAATGAATAATATTCCCTACTTATTGCTCTATATTTAAAAAAATTACATTGTCATTACAGTTGTATTATTGTATTATATCGTTAGTAATTACCTATTTTATCCATTGTCCTATCTTAAGGAGGATGTAGTCGAATGCGACCATTCCATAATGACGAAAAGTATCGAATCACGAAACGGACGGTGGCGATTCTCCCGTGCTACGATATGATGAAGCAATCCATCATCGTACTCGAGGATGGCTCGACCATCATGACCCCGCTTCGACCGTATCAACTACTGCAGCTTTCCTGCAGGCAATACAACAGTTCCATTGAGGAACGCATCGTGACAGCAAAACGTGTCGCATCTGTAAAAGGAAAAGTCCCAGTCGTCATTGAACCGACACTCGGCCTCGTGTTTTTCCCAACGAAATCACCGAAACGTGATGATTGCGAGTGGTACGCTTGGAGCCACATGTCCGAAGTCATCGAGGAAGACGGACAGACGAAGCTCAAGACTCGTAATGGCATGATCCTTCCCGTAAACGCCTCTCCTTACATCGTCCGCAACCAAATGAAAGCAACTGGCGAGCTGATGGCTCGTTATCAACAATTAAACGCGATGACATTAGAGGAACGCTTTAATGCAATCAAATCTTAAACAGTAACCGTAAAAAAAATCAGGGTTGGGCGATGAATTCGCTCAATCCTTTTTGGTTTCTGCCGATATATAATGAGATGACAGTTTTAAAAAACAAGGAGGCTTCTCGATGAACATCCAATTGAACCCGGCACGTCCGGCGCAATCCCCTGGTCAGACGCCGCTTTCGGACACGAAGACCTATAAAGGAACGGTCCTTGAGCAGACCGGACCACATACGGCTCTTGTCCAGGTCGGTCGGGATAAGATCGAGATGACCTTCACGGGCGACGTTCCGATAGGTGATTTCCAGTTCAAGGTCAAAGGACAGACAGCAGAAGGTTACCTGATTGAACAACTAACACCAGCGACACCGGATGCGGAAACGCCACCTGTCCTGTCTTTTCCATCAAATGTCAATCCCGCTTTGCTTGAAGGTGTGCCTGCAGAACTGAAGCAAGCCGTTGCGAAGTTACTCGCGAGCGGTCAACTGCCACAGACACCGGAAATCGTCGCCCAGCTCGTGACGGCACTGCAAGGAACGTACAAGGACTTAGCACTCGAACTCGTATCGCGACCGGATACAGCACTGCCCGTTGACGCCGACGTCTTGATCGCAAGTCTCCTTGCGACGACGGAAGACTATCGGGACGTCCTGCCGGAACGAGACGCCTTAACGGAGCAACCGACGTTCGAAAAAGCCGTCGCGCTTGACGTCGCCCGTGTGACGCTACCGACGCAACGCGAAATCGAGACAGCGTCGCCCTTGCATATCCGGCAATACATTGAACACGTACCAGCAGAGAAACGCCCGGTACTCGTCGCAACGCTCGAACAAGGCGAGATCGAGACGGTCCGTAAACAACTGGCGTCCTATTTCCCGCAAGCGCCACTCGAGCCGAAGACGAGCGTTCGTGAGCAATTGATCGGTCTGACGGCACGGGCAAGTCAATCGGAACCAGTAACAGGGCAACCGGCACCGGTCCGCTCTGCCTTGACGCTCGTCCGCGAAGTGACGCCACGGCTTGCTGAGATCACGAATGATTTCAAGAGCCAACAGCGAACGATCGTCTCCCAACTTCGCCAGATCGAACCGCTCGTCGAGACACGTCCGGCCCAGATGGTCGCTGTCATCGAGAGTACGGCGCAACGCTTAAAACAAGTCTTCCAGCAAACGGATGCTTTGTTACATACCTCGATGAAGGATGAAAAACAGCTAGTCCACTTTTTATCGAAACTCGAACGGGGTGCGGAACTGGCGTTACTCGGGCGTGGAACAGAGGCAAAAGCCGTCTTACAAGAAGTTCGGGTTTCGTTCGAAGCCTTCCGCTATGCGCCAGCAAACGTTCGTCCGACTTACTTACCGGAGATGCAGGGACTACTGCCACAAGCGCCGTTTCCTTCGTCACAAACGGCACAAAAAGCCGTTCCATATGAGCCGCAACAGAACAGCCCACGTCTTTTGCAAGAGACCGTCCAAAAGACGCTTCAGCTCCAGACCGCGGAACTGAAACTGAGTACGCCGGCAGCAAATCCGGAAGCTGCCAAATTGCAGACATTCCTTGCAGCGCAACAGCAAGTCAATAAACCGGATAGCCAGCAACAGTTGAACCAGATTCTCCTGGCGTTACCGGTCCAACTCGTCGAAGCGACGGCAGGACTCCACGTTCACTTGCAAAATAAACGTCCGGACGAAGTGATCGACTGGGAAAACAACACGTTGTATGTCCAGCTCAATACGCCGCGCCTCGGTGAAATCGGTGTCCGCGTTGAGACCGTCAACCGAAAGATGCAGATCACGATTGAAAATGATTTCCCAGTTCTTGAACAACTGGCGACCCCATTCCTTGACCGGACGATGGACGCTCTGCAAGCAACCGGTTACCAGGACGTCCGAATCCAGTTCCGTCCATTCACGCGCGAACAAGTCACAGAAACCGTCAAACAAGACGAGACACCACGTGGCTACGACTACCGTATCTAAAAGGAGAGACCGATATGTATCAGAAAATCGACTTAACCGGACGCAAGACTGCTGCTGTCCTCCGCTACGATGAAGCATCCGGTCAAGCACCGGTCGTCGTCGCTAGAGCTAGCGGTCAAGCCGCCGAGCGAATCCTACAAGAAGCACGGGCGAACGGGGTCGCGATCGAACACGATACGTCCCTGCTCGGTCACTTGCTTGATCTCGACCTCGGGACAGCAATCCCACCGCAACTTTACGACGTGATGGCAGAACTGCTTTTACTAATCGAAGAACTCGACAACGCGAAAGGACGGCAGATATGACAGAACAAGAACTCTACGCGATGACCCCGCAACAGCTGACGGAAGTGATGTTGACGGGGCTCGTCCTACAATACGATCGCGCCATTCTCGCACGTGATACGAACCGTTTTGACGAGGTCAACGAACGCTTACAAAAAGCCTATCAGTTACTCGACAAATTGCAGGCGGGGTTACACGACGACGGTGGCATCATCACGGCACAACTCGATGCCCTCTACCACTATCTTGCTGAGCAAACGTTACAGGTTTATAAGACGCCGCGTGTCTTAGACGAACTACTCGAACTGGCAGAAGACTTACGCGTCACTTGGCAAGCGGCACAGACCGTCGATCGACCACTCGTGCGCGCCGCACATCATCAACGATATGAAGGGATGGAATACGAATGAGAATCACGAACAACGTTCAAGCCTTGAAGGCCTATCGCAATCTCAGCATCAATCAGACGAACGTCAAGACGACGATGGATAAACTATCGAGCGGTCAAAAAATCAACCGGGGTGCGGATGATGCAGCCGGTCTCGCAATCTCGGAGAAGATGCGCAATCGCTTGAAGGCGCTCGATAAAGCGGAACAGAACGTTCTTGATGGCGTTTCGATGATCCAAACGGCTGAAGGTGGTTTGAGTGAGACACATAACCTGTTGCAACGGATGCGCGAACTCGCCGTCCAAGCTGGGAACGGAACACTCGCAACCGAAGACCGGTCAGCAATCCAGGAAGAAATCAACCAGTTGACGAACGAGGTCTCACGGATTGCAAAGACGACCCAGTTCAATGGCAAAGAGTTGTTGAGCGGTAAGTTCAACGATGCCGACAGTGCCCTGTTCATCCAAACGAATGCTGGGGCAAACGAAGGCATCTCGATCACGATTAATGACATGCAAGCTCTTGCGATCGGCGTCAGTTCAACGACACAAACCAATCCCTCGATTCGTCCGCTTGATTTCCCGAGTGGTAGCGCACCCGAGTACGCTCTTAGCGTCATGACGGCAATGGACGCGAATGATGGGATCAGCCATTACACGAAAGCAATCGATACGATCTCTCAGCAACGTTCACAACTCGGGGCAATTCAGAATCGGTTCGAAGCAACGTCGTCCGTCCTCAGCGTCAGCGTCGAGAACTTGACGGCGTCGGAATCACGGATTCGCGATATCGATATGGCGCGTGAGATGATGGAATATGCGAAATACAACATCCTTAACCAATCGGGGATGGCGATGATTGCTCAAGCGAACGCCTTGCCGCAAGGCGTCTTACAATTACTCAACTAAGGAGGCAGACCCGATGGATATCCGCCGCATCCAAGAAACGCAACGACTCCAGTCCTTAAAAGGCGGTCCCCGTGAAGTCGAAGCGTCGACGACGTTCTCTGCTTTGATGCAGGAGAAACGCGACCACAAAGGCTATGAGCGCTTGCAACAAAAGCTCGCTCTCGTCGAAGAACACGGGCAACTGCTCGCTGAAAGTCAGACGATCGAGCACCTCGAAAGCTATAAAGAAAAGATCAAGGACTTCCTAAAAGATGCCCTCGACCAATCACAACAACTCGAAGAGAAGCGCGGCTTCAACCGCCGTGGTCGGACGAAGATCTATAAAGTCGTCGAGCAAGTCGATGCGAAACTCCTTCAGTTGACGAACACAGTCATCTCTGGCGAATCGCGTCGGCTCGATATCCTCGACCAAGTCGGCGAGATCAAAGGCATGCTCGTCAACGTCTTCGTGTAATCTAGAATTAGAGGAGTTCCCCTAACATGCCAGACTTATATCTTAAAAAATGCACCTGCCCCTACTGCTTGAAAACGACAGAGACGAAACGTGTCCTGTCGCGACATATCCGTGTCGCCTCGACCGACTTTGATGGTTTCATCCGTCATCAAGGCGTCAATGTCTACCTGTATGAACCGGTCCAGTGTAGCCATTGTCGATTCTTCTTCCACGAATCGTTCGGAAAGTTATCGCCGGACGTTCGAGCGACCTTACAAGATCATATCCTGTCGACGCTTCCCGTCTTGCCGTTCGCTAGCACGGAGCGGACGATCGGGCAGGCGATCCAGCTCTATAAACTCTGTCTCTATACGGCTCAAGTGACGGAGCAAAAAGCGGCGATCCAAGCAATGCTCGGTGTTCGTCTGTCCTGGTTGCACCGCTTGACCGGTCAACAAACGGAAGAACAACTTTGGGCGAGCCGAGCGATCGAGAAGTATGTCTCTCTTTACGAGAACTACACGTCCGTCAAGGAGAGCGGGCTTCCGGAAGATGTCCTTTTACTGCGAATCGCTGATTTATACGCTGTGATGCAAGATAAAGAACAAGCTCGCCTGTGGTATGGTCGTTTATTCCAAAGTCAAGAAGCTACAGACAAAATCAAAAAAGACGCACGGACCCACTGGGAATGGGTGCAAGAGCAGGACTGATCCTTGTTCGTCATCAGACGGAACAAGGATTTTTTATTGCTGGCAGTCGCTCGTCACCCTGAGGATGGTCGCACGACGAGTCTCTTATTGATTCGTGCCGACCAAGCAATATATACCGTCAAGCAGGAAGAAAAGAACGCTTATCGTTTTAAATGAACGGAAAAATGCCCCGTCCAAATAAGTGGACAGGGCATTTCTCATGAGCTTACGACTCACGACGATATTTTTCTTCTTCATAGGCATCCGGTGCATCGGAGACAGGGCGTTCGAACTCTTCCCATGATTCCGATTCGACGTCCGGTTCAATGAACTGATCGTACGAGCCGTCCGATTGGAAATACGGACGTGGTACAGGACGTTTTTTTTCTTCCCGCTTGGTCACGAAAGATCCCTCCCTCACACAAGAAAGTTACTGACGAGAATCAAAATACGGTGAAAAACTATGATCGACTTCCTCGTACGGATCAACGTACGATTTACGACTCGTTTGCGTCTGACGCAACTGACTGATTTGTACCCCTAATTTAGCCGTTTCCGCTGATAATTTCAAGTCGATTTTCCGACTATCAGCGACGAGTTCTTGGATGATGGTTTGATTGGCACCAGCTAGCAGATTCGAGTGTGCGGCAATGAATGCTTCCCGTTCGTTCAGCAGCCCTTGAATCTTCTCGATCCATTCGTCATACGTCTCCTCATTCGGCGTTTGATCAAGCAGTTCGATTAGTCGTTTCGTCTTTAGGCGAAGCGGATCGAGTGGACTCATCGTTGCCGTGCGAGTTTCATCGCTTCTTTCCATGTCTCACGAAATTCTTCCGCAAAACCAATCACTTCGTCGATTGCCACCAAATCGTTTTTGACATTGGCATCAATCAGGCGTGTTTGCATGTAGTCATAAAGACTATTCAAGTCTTTCGATAGCGCAATCGACTGATTGAGCGTCAATTGCAACTCCGAAATGATTGCTTGTGCTTTTTGGATATTTGTATTTTTTTGTTCGATCATCTTCTGTTCGATCGCTCGTTTCGCAAGCATCGAGAATTTGATCAATCCTTCGTATAACATCAGTGTTAAATCTTGAGGTAACGCTGTCGTTACCGAGTTCGTTTGATACGTCGCATAAGGGTTCATCGCGTTTCCTCCTTTTTATCCTTGTCCGAGATAGCCAGCAAGCGTTGATGACTGACTGTTCGCTTGGTTCATCGCTTGTTCCATCGCCGCAAATCGGCGATAATAACTGTCTTCTTTTCGTTTCAGTTTGTCTTCCCACGACAGCATGCTCTTATCGAGATCAGCGAGTGATTTCCCAAGTCGATATGTCGTCGCAACCGCTCCATCCCGTCCGGCAACACCGGAAATCTTATCACGGAGTGTCGTCGCAAATCCTTGAATCTGACGGACAAAACCATCACGTCCATTCGGATTTGGAATCGTGTTCCCTTGCGCATCCTTCGTCGGTTCAGGGGCATCAGCTGTAAACAGTTTATAGACACCTTCCGGTTGTTCTTCGAGCATCTTCTTCAGTTTCGTCTCATCGATTTTCAGCTTCCCGCCGTCACGGAAATCACTCGTTGAAGTGATACCGATTTGCGACATGTACTGGAGTTGAATCGTATCCGTACCTGATGTATAGGAATAACCGGTATCGATTTTCGACGAGATTACACTTCGGAACTGATTCAGTCCGTCCTGTAAGTAGCTATCGTTCTTTAAAACACCACTCATCGCTTTTTCTTCCCATTTCTTGACTTCATCTTCGCTGAGTTCCTTGCGCTGGGCATCCGTCAATGGTTGGTAGTCACGGTATTTTTCTTCACGAACCTTTTTGTTCATCTTATCAATGACATCGTTGTATTTATCGACGAAGTTCTTGATCGAGTCGAAGTTTTTCTGCGTATCAAGTATCGTATTGATCGTCGTTGCTGTTTTCGAAGTGTTGTTTAACGTGATCGTCAGACCGTTCTGCGTGAATGTATTCGTCGTCTGTTCGAGTTGTTGTCCACCAATCGTATACTTCGCATTCTGTCCTTCACGACCGAATGTATCTGTCATTGAATCTACTTTGACAGCGCTAGTTGAGGCATCAATAATTGAGATGTCAGCACCGTTTGGATTCAAATGCCCAGTACTCGTTTTCGTCAAGACCAGTTTTCCTGTTAAATCGTTGAAGACGGCATTCATGCCAAGACTGGTTTTACCGTTGATTTCCGCTGTTAAGTCCGATATTTTTTGTGTTGCGTCAAGCTTCAGAATCTCTGTCACCGCTTTACCTGTTGAGTCAAACGTATTAATTTGTACATTAATTTTTCCATCTACTTCTGTAAACAGTCCACTATCTTTTAGTGCAGTATCACTTGATTTCGCTGTAGAAATCAGTGTTACCGATGCAACGCTTGCCAGTTGATCGATACTATCAATCGTTACGCTTCCAGCTGATGCTGCTGGACTTGCTGTTACCGTCAGCGCAGTCGGATTGGAACTGGTGACGGTTTTTGATTGATAGTTCTTCGATAACAGCATATCGCTTGCCGCTGTCCGAAAATCAAGCAATGCTCGATTTATCTCTCGATATGCATCGCGTTGCCACGTCAATGTCTGTTTCTTTTGTGATAACCGGTCGACCGGCGCTCGTTCTGCCTGCATCAATTGTTTGATCATCGTTTCTGTATCAATTCCACTTGCTAAACCGCTCAGTCGAATACCTGCCATATAATCAGTCCTTTCTGTTAAATTCGTTTATCGATTAATTGATTAAACTCCATGAATGCCGCAAAGAAATCGAGTTCTTTTTTACTTGGGATTTCTTGCACGACGTTATTATTCGTATCAACGACTTGAATGTAATATTCGTTCAGCTGTTCATGTTTGACGAACTTCAAGCCGGTCCGTTGCAGTTCAAGTTTAATGTTTGCTTGTTCCATCGCCGTTTCGAGTTTCGTAATATGTTGGGGTGTCGGTAGGACAACGACTCCTTCTTCTGCTAGCGCTTCCTGATTCGCTTCCACAAACACATTCCGTGTCGCTTCGTACGGTAGGACGTTCGAAGGTAGATGAAGGCGAATTTCCGTATTGATGGAATTCATAGTCGGTCACTCCTTTTTATTCTCTATGTAGTATATCGGCTGAATCAGATATTTTATAAGTATTAATTTAAGGAAGATGATTTCGGGGTAATTAGAACATATGATCCTATATAGAAGGAGGTACTCTAATGCTTCTGCTAAACGATCTATCATCGTCACAACAAGCTATTTTATTGGCCAGTATTCTCGGAGATGGAGAAATTACAAAGTGTTACCCAGGTTCTAGGCGAAAGAACAATAGTTATCGCGAACACTTTGGGGAGTCACAGCGATTTTATCGGGAATGGAAGCGACAACAACTTCCTGGTTTGTTATATATTCGTCAAAACAACTTAGTGTCACGCTCACTTCCTTTATTTACGGAACTTTATCCTTACTTTTATCCATCTGATCAAAAAGATGTTCCTTTCGCTTTACTTCCCTCATGCAATCATCCGCTTTTCTTATTGACCCTGTATCTTGATGACGGCTCACTAATTGTCTCAAAGCGTCTCACATCTAAAAAACAACTGATTGTTTCTCCTACAATCGCACTTTATCTTCAGTCCTTCCCTAAACAGTCACTAACACTCTTTTGTGAATGGTTAAATCATAATTTTCGACTCCATTTCAGAGTAGCCAAAACGTCAAATGGTTCTGGATATTTCTTGCGAACAACTCGTTTTGAAGATACGATCCAGTTTCTTGATTATTTGACACCCTATGTAAATCAGTTACCCGATTTTTCTTATAAACTCGATTGGGAAATTCGAATGAAGCAAATACAACAAGATCACCCGTATGTAAAAGTCTTAAGCACAAAGCCAAATCGGCACTTCAGTGCATCAGAACTTGAACAACTGATGAATGACACAGCAAATCAAGTTCCTGTACCAGAAATCGCACAACGTTTAAATCGTTCGACATGGTCAATCTACGCCAAACTCAATGCCATCAAAAAAAAGTCACGGAACGAGTCCGTGACCTGAACAATTGAAATGTGCCAATTACGATTAACGGAGTAATTGGAGAACGCCTTGCGGCTGTTGGTTCGCTTGCTACGCGCATTAGCTTTCGCTAATGATAAGACTATATCTTCATCCTAGATTTACTAGGAGCTGGGCACTTCCCCCGCCGTTTACGGAGTACGGATTTCATAACCATCGGACAAATCCATTAGGTCGTCTATCCTAGTCGTTGAACCTTCACCAAGGTTTCCCTACAGGTGCTTGGCTGCTGATTGTCCAATCCTTGATGTTTTTCAGAACGGTCACGCTCGCCGTTTCCAGCCACGTTGTCGTACATCAAGGCTCTCAGGAGTTCCAGCAATTCACCCAGTCATGATCTAATCCGTTACCAGATTAGACGCCCGGTAGAATCAATCATCGAAGGAGTTGAAGAACGCCCTGCGGAGTTTGATTCGATTGAGCCAACATTGCTTGTGCAGCTTGTGCAAGAATCGAGTTCTTTGTTTGGTTCATCATTTCTTTCGCCATATCAACGTCACGAACGCGTGATTCAGCCGCTGTAATGTTTTCAGAAGATGTTTTGAGGTTGTTGATTGTATGCTCAAGGCGATTTTGGTACGCTCCTAATTTAGAACGTTCCGTTGATACTTTAGTAATAGCATTATTGATAGTTTCAACAGCTAAGTTTGCAGAAGACTGTGTGCTAACATTGAGTCCTTTTTTTGTATCAGCTGCAGATGTGACTGTTCCATCTGCCCCAACTACTGCAACACTTGACTGTTGTTTTGTTTGTGAAATTTGATCACCCACTGCTGTTCCAGCTGTCAAGCTCGAAGCCATAGCAGCAAAATTAAAGCTTACAGTTGCAGTCTGATCTGTTGAACTATTTCCAATTACAGCTGAAGACTGATTATTATATACTGTAGACACATTACCTAAACGTGTTCCTGTACCATCAGCAGCTGAGTTGATTTGTAAGTCGACTTTTGCAGCGTTCATAGTAAAGGTGATTGTATTATTTGCAGCATTAGCTGCGTCATTTGCTACCGCAAGAGTAATTCCATTACCTAAATCAAAATTAGAACCTGATTTACTAGCAACTTTCCAACTAGCTCCTCCATCAGTTGTGTATTCAATATTATCTACTTGCGTAGCTCCACCTGTTCCAGAAACAGCAGTAACTTTTGCTTGGAATGTTGTATTAGAAGAACCATTAAAAGTACCGTTTACTGTAGCAGCACCACCCGCTGATTCAACAGCTGCTGTTGTAGCTGCAGCTGCTGTTGTAGCTGCAGTGTATGTTGCAACAACATACTGACTATTTAAAGACTCTGAACCAGTAGTTATATTAGATACTTTAGTGTTTGTACCTGTAAATGAAGTTGTTACCGAATCTCCTGCAACTCCAAGAGATTTAGCATCCATAGCAGCAATATCTAAAGAAATATTCTGATTTTTATTAGCACCAACTTGGTAAGTATTTTTCAACCCACCTGCTAAAAGGTTCTGTGTGTTAAATTCAGTCGTATTTGAAATTCTTGTAATTTCTTTTGCTAACTCATCTACTTCTGATTGGATTTTCTTACGATCATCATTTGTGTTTGTATCTGAAGAAGATTGAACAGCTAATTCACGCATACGTTGAAGAATGTCATGCGTCTCATTTAAAGCGCCCTCACCAGTTTGGATAAGAGAAATTGCATCTTGAGAGTTACGTGAAGCTTGATCAAGACCACGTACCTGAGCACGCATTTTTTCAGAAATCGCAAGACCAGCTGCATCGTCGCCCGCTTTGTTGATTCGAAGACCTGAAGCTAGTTTCTCCATTGATTTGCTCTGAGCATTCGATGCTGCAGACAGCTTGTTGTGCGTGTTAAGAGCTGTAATGTTGTGATTGATAATCATTGTAATTTCCCTCCATAGGATAAGTTTTTTGTCTCTTTGAAGATCCGTCTTCTCCGAGATGTGTCCCCTGGCCGGCCCAAGGGTGACACGGTAGAATTAGTCGATGACTGCTTCCACCTTATATATCGTCGTCCGCTCGAAATGTTTAACAATTTTCTTCAAAAAAATGCAAAAAAATCGTACATCCCTGTCGGATGTACGATTTTCTTATAGTTTAGAGACGCGTTGCACCCGTCTCTTCCTGTAATTGTTCCGCTACCGCCACAAGTTCTTCCATCGCTCCATTGACTTCACCGAGTGATGCTGCTTGATGGCTTGATGCCTGTAAAACTTGTTCCGCGTGTTTCGATGCTTCCTCAACCATTGCGAGGATATTCGCTGTCGTTAAACCAACTTGATCGATTTCTTGATCCGATTTGACGACAAGCTGGTCAACTGATTTCACACGCGAGTAGACGTTCTCTGTTGAATGATGAATCTCTTCGAACGATGATCCTGCTTGCTCAACGAGTCCAACACCTGTCGCGACTTCACTCTGAACATCCGTCATCGCGTTCGCTGTATCGTTGACGAGACGTTTAACACCAGAAATCAAATCGGTGATTTCTTTTGCTGATGTCGCTGTCTGTTCAGCAAGTTTTTTAACTTCTGCTGCGACGACCGCAAAACCACGTCCTGCTTCGCCAGCTCGTGCTGCTTCAATCGATGCGTTCAAACTGAGTAAGTTCGTCTGTGCTGAAATATCACTGATGACATCGGTAATTCGTGAAATCTCACCCGTCATATCCGTCAGACGACCGTTCAGTGTCGCCGACTGTTCCATCTTCTTCGAGATCATATGCATCGCTTCGACAGAATCTGTCGCAAGCGTCTTGCCATTCTGTGCTTCCGTCTGCATGACCGTCGCCGATTTCAACGCTTCATTCATTTCTTTCGCGACTTCATCCATCGTCCGTTTGACGGCACCGAGGGCATCCATCGACAAGTACGCTTGATCGACGTTCTCGTTCATCTTCGCTGACAGCTCTGCCATTGCTGAACGAATGCTTTCACCCGATGCGTTACCTTCCTGGACTGCTGCTGCAATCTCTTGTGCGGACGCTGTCAGCTTATCGCTTGAGCTTCCCATCTGTGTCGCCTGTTTGCGGATATGTAAGACCATGACTTCGAGCTCGTGCATTAGTTGGTCGACTTCATCGCCGCGCTTTGCTTCCTCGAAATCGACGTTGAAGTTGCCGTTCGCGACTTCTCGTGCTGTCTCTGTCGCCTTTTCAATTGCTTTGATTGGTTGACGCAAGATTAACTGAATCAACGACGTTCCAATCAATGATAACAATAAGCCAATCCCTGCTCCGAACCAAATCGCGTTCGTATCTGCGACATCAAGTCCACGGTGGAGATAAAGCACAAGCTGAGCTGAAATACCGCTCGTGATAACCGAGATAGCTAAGACCCAAAAGAATAACCGTACCTTCAAGTTGCTTCGTAATTTACGCATAACCGAAACTTCCTTTCCTGTATCTTCTTTCACCGTCCTCTCTATCGGTTTCTTTTGTAACCGTTTTAAGTCAGTTGACCTGATTTTCAAAAGCGATTTCCAGCGATATGACAAAAATACATCAAAAAGAGTGATGGACCGCTTCATCCATCACTCGTTACCGTACTATTATTTCCGCTCAATCTCGACATACTTATACGAGATATCCGTTCCGACATTATGACGAGCGAGGTTTTTGACTTCTGTGTTTTGCAGGAAAGCATTCTTCCGTTGGTAGACAGGTGAGATTGCTTGATCGTCGAGCAACACACTTTCTGCTTTACTGAGTAACGCGAGACGTTTGTCTTGGTCGAGCTCACTTTCAGCCTGTTTCAAGAGACGGTCATACTGTTTGTTCGAGTAATCCATCATGTTGAACGGGTTACCGGTCGTGAACAAGTTCAAGTATGTCGTTGCATCCTGATAGTCCGGCGCCCAGCTCGCGAGCGACAAATCATAGTCTCCTCGTCCTTCACGGGCGAGACGCTCTTTCTTCGGTAGTGACAACAGTTTGACGTCGACGTTTTGTTTCTTCAACGCGCCTTGGATATACTCACCAATTTTTTTCGAGACATCGTCGTCTTCAATCAGCATCGTCAACTCGAGGTTTTGTTTTGCAAGCACTTTGTTCGCCGCTGCTACATCATATGATGATTCGATTTGACGCGCGTTATCGTATTTCGGATCAAGTTCTTGCGGCACGATGTAATCCGCTGGGAGTGATCCATTTCCGAGTAATGTTTCCGTCAATGCCTTTTTATCGTATGCCGCGTCGATTGCTTGACGTGTTTTCTTATCCTTTAAAGCATCCGTCTTTTCGTTCATCCGGATGAAGAACATCCGCGAATCACTGAACGTGTTGTACTCTTTTTTCCCTTTGTACGTGACGACGTTCTCCGAGTTGAGTGGTGCAACATCGAGATCGCCTGACTCGAACAAGTTGATCGCAAGCATCGGATCCTTGATGATCTTGACGTCGACTTCGTCAATCTTGACGTTTTTCCGGTCTGCGTACTCAGCATTCTTCGCAAGCGTATAACCTTGCTCGGCTTGATATTTCTTGAACGTGAATGGTCCGTTGTAGACGTTCGTCTTTGGATCCGTTCCGAACTGGTCGCCTTCTGCTTTTACGATATCTTCGCGGACCGGCATATAGGTGCCGAACGTCGTCATGCTGAGGAAGTACGGCGTCGGACGTTTCAATTCGATCTGGAGTGTCTCATTGTCGACTGCCGTCGTTTTTTCGACCGGCTCAAGCAAGTAAGCAAACGGTGAGTTCGTTTTGACGACACGCTCGAGCGCATAACGGAAGTTCTCCGCTGTGACAGGTTTTCCGTCTGACCATTTTGCATTCGGGTCAAGCTTGAACGTATAGACCTTCCCGTCCTCTGACACGTTATGTGATTTCGCTGCCGCCGGAACGAGTTCATTCTTCTCATCGAAGCGATAGAGTCCTTCGTAGATTTGGTTGAAGATGTTTGACGTGATGGCATCTGCCGGGTCGACCGACAAAAGATCATAACTTTCCATCGTATGCAGGACCTTCTTATCCGCTTTTTTATCTTCTGCTGGTTCTGTCGTTGCACATCCTGCGAGTAAAACTGCCGTGCTCGCCGCTGCGATCAATGTCTTTTTCATGTGTAGTGCCTCCTGAGAAATGTGATGAGCGTTGGATGATTCGGCATTTGACGTACAACAAAAGGCGCCCTCTACACATAGCTAACAGCTAATGCATAGAGGACGCCTGTATCCGCGCGGTGCCACCTCTGATTGAGACGAAAATCGTCTCCACTTGTCGCTGGTCCAACAACCAGCTAGCCCAGTAACGGGGGCAACCGTCCTGTCTACTCGAAGGTTCAACAGGCTCTCAGCGGTCCATTCTCGTTCAGCTTACCGTGTCAGGCTCTCACCATTCCTGACTCGCTTAGTCGGCAGTGTTGACGATACTTACTCCGCGTCGTCGATGTAATTGATATGGCTTAACTTGTTGTTTACTTTACACGGCTTGTTTTTCGCTGTCAACGAAAAAAACTCAGAACGGGTGGTCTTCTTGTTTTTCTTGTTCCCGACGGACCGGACGTGGTTGAATCGGTTCGACGTGTTTGACATGTGTTCGTGTAACGATGCGGTTACTGAGTGTTGCATCGACCAAAATCGTGATCGCTGCTGCCATGTGTAAGAACATCCCGACGACGGGAATGACACCGACCGTTGATGCGACAATCCCGACGATGTTCCCTTTTGAGACATTTCCGGCACGTGCCGTCAATACGACAACGACGATGTGGAACGCAAGCATCAACCACAGAGCATTATAACCTGAGAAAATGACGATTGAACCACCTAAGAGCGGAATCCCGAGCACCGCTTCCATTCCACCTGATACCCACTTCAACGTCCGCAATGAATCCTGTCGACTCTCCATGACGTCGCCTCCTCTTTTTTTCCATATGTCTAGTATACGACGGATTGCAGAAAAGGTTCCAACGTTTTCGTTTAGTTTGTAAAATAACAAAAAAAACGATCGACGACTATACTCAAGTCTTGCTCCCTTTCCTCAGGCGAGACACAAGCCGCGACTCTTTCGCTTCAAGCGAAGAGCCGGGTCTTGTTTGTCTCTGACAGCGCAACTGCGCTTTTTCCTGTAGGAATGGAGCAACTTGAGCATCCAGCATGCACTGGAATATCCGTCAATCGCTCATTATTTTAAACCGCCAACACGTGGAACTGATAGCCACGATGGACGACGAATCCTGCCTCTTTGTAGAGATCGAGTGCACGATCATTATCCGTCTCGACGTCGAGTTCGAGTTGTGTCCGACCTGTCCGGAACAACGCTTGAACCATCAGCTTCAGCATCTTTTTGCCGTAACCATTACCTTGTGCTTCCGGACGGACGGCAAACGCATGGATGCTCGCTTGTGTATCGGAAGCGAGATAAGCACGGATGACACCGACCGGTTTGCCGCTCGCGACACCGATGAACGTGATCCGGTCGTCGGATTCAATCGCTTGATAGATCGATTCTGCTTCCTCGTCTGTGTTCCCAAATGATTTGCCGAGCGTCTCGACGATGAACGGGCGGTCGTCCGCTGTCGCTTCTCGCAATTCAAAATCCGGATCGACTTTTAAGAACAACTGCGCCTTTTTCAAAATCATGTTGTACTCGGTCATCCGGTACTCAGCCCCTAGCCGTTCAAGAACAGCTTGACCTGATTCACTAGCGTCATCAATGACGAACGTGAATGCCTCAACGCCTGCTTCCGTAGCACGTGCGCGCGCCGCTTCAACGAGTGCTGTGAAGATACCCTGTTTCCGGTAATCGGGATCAACGAAGACATTCAATTCCCATTCCGTTGGTAAGTACGCGAACGCTTGCAAGTATCCAATCAATTGCTTACCATCATAGATGGCGAAATCGTTCTCGCCAACCCAATCGGCTGCGACTTTTAATTCAATGCCATCATGATCGTTGACACATTTTTCGAGTTGTAATACATCTGTTGTCTGTTTGACGTCTGTGACGTTCCATTCCATAATTCACTCACCTCATTTTCAACTATACCGAACGAATAAAAAGAAGCACTAGCAAAAGCTAGTGCTCATTGCAGTTTGAATGTCTTCATCATCTGCGGAACGTCCTTAACGATCAAGTTCTCGATCGCTTTCTTACCGACAGCGCCTTTGACAGCTTCCGTCGGTAAGACGTAGTAGTACGTTTTACTACCTTTTGTCCCGAGATATGTACCATATCCGATTTCACGGTCGAATTGCTTTTTCGAGAGCTTCTTCGGCTCGTAATTTAAGTTGACGAGTAGTTGATCGGCTCCCTTGACTTTATAGTACAACGCGAACGTCCCACTACGTGTCACGACACCGTATTTTGATTTGACCGTCTTGTTTTTAACGAGATCAACCTTGTCTTGTTGAATTGCTTTTTTTAACGCATCCGTCGTCTTGACCGTATAGCCGAACGTCTTGTTCGCGACGACTCCTTTGCTATACGTTACGTTGCTTGCAGCAAAGCCCGTCACCGGAGTCAGACATGCTCCGAGTAGGACTCCTGTCATTGCGATTCGTTTCATGCTGACTCCCCCTAAAATGATTGATAATAATGGATTCCCTTTTGTGAAATAGGTAAACTCTATTCTCGAAAAAGATTTGACGGAATTGTCTAAATTTCTTACGATAGGGATAACGAAACGAAATGGGGTTAAAGCGATGACTGAACAAGAACAATTAACGCAAGAACAGCTCGATAACTTGCTCAAGAATGCGTTTGCAATGCAGGTTCCGATCCTCGAGAAGTTCATGAAGGATACACACGATCGTTATGCACTCGCAACGACGTCGTTCAAGCGTGACATGGAAGCAATGAAAGAGACGGAATGGCATCAGTTCTTCGCTAGTAAACTGTTACCACACTTCTTCCTCGAGCACCTCGGATTCGGGGCATCGTTCCGCTTCAATGGACACGATAAGGAAGTCGATCTTCCAGAAAACGTAGTGCCGGTCCGTAATGATGCTGATGAGCAAATCGAAAAAGTTGTCCTCGGGGTCAAAAAGGCGATGCAAGATGAGCACATCAAGAATCACGATCTCGTCGCGAACTTCTATAAGGAAACACTCGAACTCGCGTGCCAAATGGGTAGCCGTGTCGGGATGAGCGATGAGTTCTATACACTCGTCAAACCAAGTCTCGTTCATGCGAACGACAGTGAATAATTAAGTGATCAATCAAAGACGTATGATTTTCTTACAGTTCCTCAGAACGGAAGAAGAAAATCATACGTCTTTTTGAGTGAAGAAAGTCTATTCTAATTCAATCGTCTCATTTGCAGTTTCATAGATATCAATTCTTTCCTCCACATTGATACGATTTACAAGCCATCCTTTTAAAGAACACTGCTGAATAAAATCATCAATTCGATTAACGCCGTTAATTTCTTTCAACGTCACAACGACTCCGAATCTTATTCCATCCCCATCTCTTGCATTCAATCTTTCTTTAGTCTTTATGCTCATTCCCCACATAGAATTACTATATACTTTTTTAGGCTTGTTTCGACTTTTCACTTCTTCTTTGATGTGTTTTATATTATCCCACTTCCGAAAAAGTTTACGTGCTGATTCTTCATGTAAATAGTGACCATCTTCACCTAAACTTTGCTTATTACCATTGAGCGGCATCAACTTACCTTTATCATTTATTCTTCCGAAATATATATCTAATTCAGTATTTGTATAGTCAACACCCTGATTTCGAGAGCATTTTGGAAAATAGCACATTGTAGCTTTTGCGATATATGGATGTTTTTCGTTATGAATTGGTACAGGGAAGTTATAATTGAACGTTTCATATTTTTCAGAAACCCCTGATACAATGAACTTAATTTCATCTTCAGTTGTATTTACGATATCTTCTATTCTAATCGGAACAACACCGTGACCTTTTAATGCCAATTGTGAAGTCTCTGGCGTTCTTCCCCATCCAATCGAAGCATCAATTATAAGTGCTTTAGCTACCTCTCGATTAAGTCCGACTATATCAATAAGGTATGAAAGTTTACGTGCGATCCATGGTGTCGCAAATGATGTGCCGCTGACTAGAGCTTTTCCTAATGGCTCGCATACTGATATATAGTCCCCTTTCGATCCTCCGTAGTAACTAACGTCTGGTTTTGTGAAAAAGGACATCACAATACCATGTCTCGAATATGATGTTGGCATCTGTTCTCTATCTACCGAATTCACAACCATTGAATTGATAGAATCTGCTGGAGCACCAA
The DNA here is from genome assembly GCF_002377745.1 of Exiguobacterium sp. UBA3491. NCBI lineage: Bacteria > Bacillati > Bacillota > Bacilli > Caryophanales > Exiguobacterium > Exiguobacterium sp. UBA3491. The sequence continues at coordinate 20,055 of NZ_DFQK01000028.1, read as the reverse complement.
TTCGTTTGCTGATGTTAGTGTCTACTACGCGTTTATTCGTACCAGCAATTACAAATATGACATCACTCTCAAATTGAATTTGATCTAATACTGCGCCTTCTGCTGAAATGAAGTTCTCATTCACTTCATCATTAGAGCCTAAAGACAAATTCCATACCTTTATATCAGGATTACTTGTAATTATTTCTTTTATTTGCCGAATGATAGTGAATGAGTTAAAAGCTTTTCCTGTAGCAACACCAAAGTGCCTTACTCTAAATCTGCCACAGCCATCGTCTAAATTTGGATTGAGTGTCGGTCCATCAACTATGATTGAACTAACAGCAGTTCCATGCTTATAATCACTGGGCTCAATTGGAATGTGACTATCAATCATATTATGAAACTCGACCCATTCACTAAAATAAACTCGATCATCGAATAATGTATCAATAACTCCGATCGTCGGTTCTTCTGCTGGTAAAGGAATTGATGCAGCATCAGATTCTATATATTCTCGGAAATCAATAGGTGCTAAATCAGATATATTTTCTGTTACCATCGCAACTAAATAGGGAGCTTTTTGAAGTAATAAAGCTAAATCTATTTCATCCAGCAACACAGTAGTTTCGTTAATAATTCGCATATCCAAAACCTTGACACCAATTTTTTCAAGTAAGTGTTTTGTGTTGTTCTGGGTATCGTATATTGTAACAATTGATGTTTTCGCTGAATCAACCTCACTTGTTTCCACATCAAATTTCTCTACATAAAAAATATCTACTACTACACGTTGAAATTTGCTCTTTGATATTCCATAACTAGAAAAATTAACGTTTTCTAATTTGTTTAATGTTTCTGTGGAAATACTCCCATCAAACTCGTTTAGTAAAATCATTTTTGCCTTTTGAAAAACTTCAACTGCACGTTCTAAAGAAGAAATCGAAATATAGTGCGTAATAATATGCTTTTTAATTTGTCCATCTGAAAATTTAGCACCGACAATCGTATCGTTGGTAGACATGTTCCCATTGGCGAAAACGCTGTTTAAACGATTGCTTTTAGCAACAATTTTATTGTAATAGACACTAACTAATGCTCCTTCAAATATTTCCTCAGTAGCCCAGAAACTAATTAAGCGAAGTAAGTCTTGTTTTAAGCTTTCTAGATGTGTCGCATTCACAGATGCACCTTTAGGAAGTTTTGGTGCACCCGGCCTGCTGCTATTAGCTTTCTGTTCAAACCGACCTTTCAATTCTAATATTTGGTTCATTTACATCACCCTTCTTTCAACTCTCGTGAAACTTGGCTCTTTGAAACTCCTGTCAAAATTTCAATTTCCCTTAAAGTAAAACCTTTCGCATGAAGTTCTTGTATACTCCATGGTGTTTCACGGTTAGTAATCGAACTAAGAATCCTTTTTAGATAATCGTACTCATTAGTTGGATCACTGAAGGCTAATGCAATTTTTATTATATTTTTCAACTCACCAGGATTTGGTATTTTTTCAACACTTGATAAAATCTTTCTAAACAAGCGCATCTCTCTGCTTGCTCCTTTAAATTTTTTAAGCAGTGAGTTCAATAAAACTTCAGCAATTTCTATCAAATCTTCTTTACTATAACGATCAAAATCAATTACAGAATCAAATCTTCGAATTAGTGCTTTATCGAAATTTTCAAACAGATTTGTAGTAGCAATTAATACAACTTCCTCATTCAGTTTCTCAATTTCTTTCAAAATTGTTGAAGTAACTCTTCCCATTTCTCGAACATCATTCGAATTAATTCTATCCAAAGCTATAGCATCTATTTCGTCAAACAGAATAACTACTTTTGACGGATAAGCCATGCGATTGATTTCGTTGAATACAGTTACAACATTTTTAGAAGTCTGTCCCATTTTGCTATCAATCAATTCGCTAAACTCGACGATGTATAATGTTCGTTCAAGTAAGCGTGCTAATTGCTTTGCCGTCTCAGTTTTTCCAGTTCCAGGAGTTCCTTTAAATAAAAATTTATTAATACCAACTCTATGATGAACTGCATTAATGATTCCTTTTACATCTTCTGCAATTAATTTTGGAAGCGGTAAAGGTTCATTATCTAAATCAAGTTCCTTTAAAAAATGACTTTCAAAAGAATTCATTTGAGGAACAAACGTGTTAGCCGTAGATAGTTGACCCATGATATATTCAGCGAGTTGATGATCTCCAATTTGATCAAAATAACGTGCAATTTCTGTTGCCTCTTTTCTAAATTGAAGATCGTTTTTTTCAGTATGATATTTAATTAAATTTAGTATGTTTTTCTTCTTCATTTTAATCACTTCCTCTCAAATATATTATAACACTCTTTGGGACAAAAATAATTATTTTGGGACAAAAAATAATTATTTTTGTTGACGAAACAGCTTTTAAAAAGTAAGATTTAGACATCCTAATTATTAAGAAGGTGAAACTATGGCGAAAAATGGTGCTCCAGGAAAAGGTCGAGTAGGCGCTGTCAAAGGACGAAGTCAATTCAAAGCTCCTAACGGCAATTATGTAAAAAGAGACACAAAAACTGGTCGTTTTTTAGATCAAAAAACAAGTAGTTCATCACCGTTTAAAGGTGTTCGAAAAGAACATTAATAAGTAGTTATTTGAAAAAGCAGGACACCATTTTTATTAAAGGTGCCCTGCTTTTTCAAATATAAATAGCTTTATATAAAAAACCGCTCCGCCACCACTTCGGTCGCGAACACCATAGTCGAATTGATGACTATCAAGGATCATCCGACTGATCGCAAGACCGAGTCCATGCCCGGCACTGCCTTCTTGTTTGACGTAGACATCCCAGATCGTCGCCCGGTCTTCTGCTCGAACTCCCGCTCCTTCATCCTCGACCGTCAATTCGTCATGCGTTAAGCGAACGGTGACCGTCCCACCGACGGGTGAAGCAAAGCGAGCGTTCATCAAGAAGTTGATTAAAACACGTTCGAACATGCGTGGATCAAGGGACTGCCTAACCGGTTGCAGCTCCGTCGCCAGTGTCAGTCCTGCCTGTGTGAACGTCCCGCGGAGTCGTTCGACTGTCGCAAGCACAAGTTCATCGAGTGCCACATCCGTTTTTTCAAGCGGCATTCGTCCACCGGCAAGCTTCGAATAAAGCAACGTCTCATCAATCAGATGACCGAGTCGATCCGTCTCCTCGATGATGCTCGTCGTCACGTCGGGCAGTTCAGCAACGGGAATGACACCTGCCGCGAGTGCCTCGGTCTCGTTTCGAATGATTGCAAGCGGTGTCCGCAAGTCATGGGTGATGCCGGCAATGAACGTCTTCTGTAGATGATCCTTTTGTTTGAGTTGCGTCTGCATCTCGTCGACCGCGTCAATCAACTCGCCGACTTCATCCTTCGGTCGTGCTGGCAAGACGACGTCCGTCTCCCCAGCACCAATCTTTTGGGCAACGGAACGGAGCGTGACGATCGGTCGTGTCAGGTGCCGTCCCATATAGTAAGCGAGTAACGATGCGAGCAACAGTGTCACGAGTAACGCGAGTCCGATCGCGAGATAAACACCGCTCAGCGCACTACTCGCCAGTGGTGCTTGTCGGACCGTCGTGATGCGCGTTCCGTCAACGGTCAACTGGTACGTCAATAATCGTTCGCCTTGCACTTCGATGACATCTTCCTTCTTGAGATTATCAAGAAGTGGTAATCGCCCCGCCGGTCCGCGCGCGCCAATCCGTTGCGTCAACCCGTCGGTCGTCAAAAACCCTTGAATATCACGCGGAATTGGCGTGTCAGCTTCAAGCGCTTGTTTGATGATGTTCGCTTCCCGGGCGAGTTGATCGTACCGTTCACCTTCTGCGAACCGATTGACGAGAAACGCCGTCAAGACGAAACTGAGGACGCCCATCACGAGCAAGGGACCGACGACAGCGTATAAGAACTTACGCATCAAAGGACGTCGTTTCATTCAATCGCCTCCAATCGATAGCCGACCCGGTGGACCGTCTTCAATTGTTGTTTAACGACGGGTAACTTATCCCGTAATTGTTTAACGTGTGTATCAACGGTCCGGGTATCGCCTCCGAACGCATACCCCCAGACGTCATCAAGAATCTGATCCCGACTGAGTGCCTCACCAAGATGTTCGATGAAATAAAGTAACAGTTCGAACTCCATCTTTGCGAGACTGACCGCCTGCTCCCCCGCTTTGACTTGGCGTCCCTTCTCATCGATCGTCAAGTCACCGAACGCATGGCGAGCGACCGGACGGACTTTAAGTGCCCGTTCAAGCCGGATCGTCAACTCCTTCAAGACGACTGGTTTGACGAGATAATCATCGGCACCGAGTTCAAGTCCGAAGACGCGATCATCGGCCTCGCCACGCGACGTCATCATAAAGACGACCGGCGGCTGGACTTGTGATTTGATGCCTGGTACGAGCGACCAACCGTCACCGTCTGGTAAGCGGACGTCGATCAAAACGGCATCAAACGCTGTCGTCAAACACTGCTTCGCCTCCGCTAATGAACCGGCAATCGTTACGTCATACGCATGATGACGGAGGAAGCGTGCCGTCACTTGCGCTAATTTTTGTTCATCTTCAATCAATAGTACGTTCATGGTCATCCCTCCACTCTTAGTGTAGCGCCTTTTTGCCCGCATTTGCCTTTCTTCGCAGTTTCTTTGCAACTTCCTCACAACTTCTCTTTCGTGACCCTCTACCATAAAAGGTGAAAGGAGTGATCATCCCATGACATTCAAAAAACAATGGATCACTGCATTGACAATTAGCGCATTAACAGTCGGAGGCGCATCAGCATACGCTGCGACGAACGACGACTCGAGCACGACAAAACAAGCGAAACACGGGCACCACTTCGAAGGTATGAAAAAACACGACATGACGTTACTCTTGAAAAAATTGAACCTGACACAAGCTGAGGCAGATGCTGCCCGGGAAAAAGGGCAATCAATCGCCGATCTCGCAAAAGCAAAAGGCATCTCGTTCGCTGATTATAAAAAGGCAGAACTCGCAGCAGCGAAGGAACAACTGGCAAGTCTCGTTAAATCCGGTGACTTAACACAAACGCAAGCAGACGACATGTTGAAGCGCCAGACGGAACGCTTCAGTGGCGTCAAAAGTTATGATGAGTTAAAAGAGAAGATGCCGATCGGTCGTCACGGTGGACCTGGTTTCTTCAACGAATCGTTGATCGCAGACGTCTTGAAGGCACTTGGACTGAGCCAGTCGAAATTCGATGCAGCAAATCAATCGCTTGCTGCTTATGCGAAGGCACAATCGATTAAGTTCGCTGACTACAAAAAAGCGTTGCTTGCAGCTCAGACGAGTGAACTCAATCAGCTCGTCAAAGACGGGAAGATGACGAAAAAACAAGCAACAGAAATCAAGTCTCGTCTGACAGAGGAATACAAGGACGCGAAGAGCTATGATGATCTTCCGGATCGCGGTGAACACGATAAGCGCGGTGACCATGGACCGGGTGGGGTCTTCGGCGACGCGACATCAGCGATTCTAAAAGCACTTGGACTCGATGAGGCGAAATTCAAAGCAGCGGATCAATCATTGCCTGAATTTGCGGAAGCGAACAAGATTGCTTACGCAGATTTCGAGAAAGCCGTCCTAACAGCGCAAAACGCTACGATTGATCAACAAGTCAAAGATGGCAAGCTAACAGAAAAACAAGCGAAGCAGATCAAGGAACACATCCAGTCACGCGCAGATGCGGTTTCAAGCTACGCTGATTTGAAGAAAGGACCAGAGCGCGATGGTCATGGTCGAGGACACGGACCTGGTCCGGATGGTGACATGCCGAGCGCACCGGATCAAGGACCGGATGCGGATCCGAATGCGAGTGCTACATCCGTCGATTTAGCGATTTAAGATTTAGACCGAAGCTCCTTCACCAGAGCTTCGGCTTTTTTGCGTTCACGTTAGGACAATTGTCTTTTAATCATGAATTTCATATACTGGTTCACTTTTTTGAAAAATAAGTCTATTCCTTGAACGAATGTTGCAATTTCCATTTCCTACACCCGATACTAGTAGAGAGAACGTTAGTATCGTAAGGAGGTGACGTGAATGGCTTTTCATGAAGCGATGAATCGGATTCGTCAATCCGACACAGCCCCACTCTATATCGGTGGACTTGAAGTATCCCGTCCGGAAACGGCGGAAGCCTTCTTTCAACAACAGACAGATGCAATTTTTTTATTTGACGCCTCTGGAACAATCATCTATTTCAACGAACAGTTACGGGACATGCTCGGCTATTCCGCTGAGACGCTCTATGAGCACTTTGCCGTCTTCAATCCACCTGATCAAGTCGAAGCGGTAACTGCCTTTTTCAATCGTGCGTTACATGGTGAGACCGTTCATTATACGGCACAAGGACTCCATGCCGATCAACACCGGGTTACGTTAAAAATTACGAACATGCCGATCGAACAAGACGAACAAGTCATCGGCGTTTACGGGATTGCACGTGATATCACACGTGAGAAACAACTCGAAGAAGATGTCTCGTCCATTCGCTCTCAACTTGAACTGACGGAACAGATTCCAGAACTCGTTGTCTTCCACTTTGATGTTCAAAAACAAACAATTGAGTTCTCCCCTGCTCTACTGAATTTTTTGGGACTTTCAGAGGTGGATGCGACGACACTCGATCAAGCACAGTTGTTCAGCCGAATTCATCCGCGCGACTTCGATCCGCTCCGGTTCGAGATGGAACGGCTGATCGCTGGTGAAAAAGGACGATTTGAAATGGAAGTCTCCCTGCTAACCGCTGACGATACCTATCAGCTGTTGCGCTTGAAAGCCTTCCATCGTCCCCATCATCCGGATCATCTATCGGTCGTCCTCTATGACTTATCGGAAGTCGACGAGGCACGCCGGCAACTCGTTACGGAACGGGCGCAGGCACGTGAAATCTATGAATCCGTCAACGCCGCGATTTCACAAATCGACTTATTCTCGGGTCGGATCCTGTTTCATTCGCAAGGATTTCTGCATATCTTTGAAGAATTGCCGCAAGATTTAATCTTTAATCGTGAGTGGTTGTTCGAACGATTAGACGCCCGCGATCATGCTGCAATGAAACAATTCATCGGACGATTGGTGGACGGTCAAGCTGATACGATTCAGTACCGCCTTCACTTTCCGGATGGTCGCGTCAAATGGATTGAGGACCAACAGATCCCTGTCTTCCAACTGGACGGTACGATTGCCTATACGAACAGCATCATGCATGATATCACGCTTCAAAAAGCGTACGAGGAACGATTGAGACAGCTCGCTTTACGTGACGCTGTGACGCATCTGCCGAACCGGCAAGCACTGATTGAGACGATCGATGTGTGGCAACAGAAGGACCACCCCTTCTTCGTCCTCACCGTCTCCTTCAACCGGATTGCTGAGATCAATAGTGCCTTCGGACACGGCTCCGGTGATCAGTGGCTACAAGGAACGGCTGCCTTATTACAACAAACAAAGTCAGATGGAACGTTTCTCGGACATCTTGGTGGTGATGAGTATGCCTTGCTCGTACCGACAAGCGATAAACAGGACGTGACGGCATGCGCCGAGGCACTACTCGATCTATCGGAAACACCGATCTCAATCGAACCATACGCCTTGTTCGCACGTATTTCCGTTGGGGTCAGTCGCTATCCGGAAGACAGTACGGACGCCGTCGAATTGTTAAAGCATTCCTATACCGCCTTACGACGATCGCGTCGTGAAAATCACAGTACGATACACCACTACGCATCGAATCTCGATATCGATTATTACCGGCGCTATCGGCTCGAGCAGGACTTACATTACGCGATCGAACGTGATCAACTGTTCCTCGAATATCAGCCAAAAGTCGACAGCTGGACAGGAAAGATTGTCGGTTTAGAAGCACTGATTCGCTGGCAACACCCGGAATGGGGACGGATTCCACCGAACGACTTCATTCCGCTTGCCGAAGAGAGTGCCTTACATGTCGCAATCGGAGACTGGGTCGTCGAAACGGCGTGCCGTTCGATGCAAGACTGGAAGGCGACCGGAGCAGAGCTTGTTCCAATTTCCGTCAACGTCTCACCGAAACGATTCTTGATCCTCGGCTTCGAACACCATATCGAGCGGATGCTGTCGACGTACGATCTCGCGCCTGAGTTACTCGAACTTGAGATCACGGAAGCGGCTTTAATCATGGATGATCCGATGACGAGTCGGACACTCGAATACGTCAGCCGGATCGGTGTTCGGATCGCACTCGACGACTTCGGGAAGGGCTATTCCTCAATGGTCTACCTGCAGCGCTATCCGATCGACGTCATCAAGATTGATCGGCAGTTCGCGACCCACATCACGGATGACGCCAAAGCCCAAGCGATCGTCAAAAGCATTCTCTACATGGCAGGTGAGTTCAATCTGACCGTCGTCGCCGAAGGCATCGAGACGCTCCGTCAGCTCGATACGTTCCGGACGCTCAATTGTCCGAGTATCCAAGGATATCTATTCAGTCGCCCGGTTCCAGCGGATGTCATGGTATCGTTCCTCCTGCGGGAGATTTTGTATCCAATCGAAGCCTGTTCCTTGTCGAGCGATACCGTTCCTCGTTTTTCCGTCTCTGGGAAAGTTCGCATGCTGACACATCATGCCCAGTCGTTCGAACTGCCCTTCTCAGACATTGAAGCGCATCAAACGAGTACGCGGGCACTCTATTTTTCGTCAAAGACGTTGTTACCGTTGTCGGACGCAACGTTTGAGATTCGCTTGAGTGAAGACGTTCAACTCGTCTCCTGCACAGTGACGATCACCGGACAACAAGATCATCAATACATCGGTGAATATACGAATCCGATCGAAGCAGAACAGATCATGCGGTTCTTCCAGTCGTTACGTTATCGCCCTTGACCTCTCCACGAAGACGTTCACACACGTCTTCGTGCTTTTTTGTTATAGTAATCCTAAAGCGTTTTACTATGGAAGGGAGTAATGGCATGCAGTCACCACTACCTACGAAACATCATCGCCGCTCTACGAAAGGTCAGCTTTTTCGACGATTATTGATGCTGACGATCGGTGCCATCATCTTCGCACTCGGACTCAAAGGATTCCTTGTTCCCAATAACATCATCGATGGCGGGATCGTCGGAATCTCAATCATCGGCTCAAAGGTGACGGATACGACGCTCGCTTTGTGGCTGTTCTTCTTGAACATCCCGTTCATCTTTTTCGGCTATAAGCAAATCGGAAAGACGTTTGCCCTGTCAACGTTATATGCGATCTTCGTCATGGCCATCGCAACGAAACTCCTCGAGCACATCGGTCCCTTGACGAGCGTTGATCTGCTCGCGACCGTTTTCGGTGGCTTAATTCTCGGAATCGGCGTCGGGATCGTCATCCGTTCGAGTGGATCACTCGATGGAACTGAGATTCTTGCTGTCTCTTTCAGCCGCTCGACACCGTTTTCAGTCGGTGAGATCGTCATGTTCTTCAACGTCTTCATCTTAGGCGCCGCAGGATTCGTCTTCGGTTGGGACCGGGCGATGTATTCGTTGATCACCTATTTCGTCGCCTTCAAGACGATCGATGTCGTCATCGACGGACTCGATCAATCGAAGAGTGTCTGGATCATTTCGGAGAATTACGAAGAGATCGGTCTTGCGATCATGGACCGACTTGGTCGAAGCATGACGTACTTAAACGGGGAAGGTGCCTTTACCGGTGACGGCAAAAAAGTCATTTTTTGTGTCATCAGCCGGCTCGAAGAATCTAAACTGAAGGACATCGTTCGTGACTTCGATGAACAAGCCTTTATCGCGATCGGCAACATCCATGATGTCCATGGCGGTCGTTTCAAGAAAAAAGATATCCATTAACCGAACGAAGGGAAGGAACGCGGGTGTGGAAAAAACATCGTAAGAAAATCATCGGCGGCGTAATCGTCATCGTGACGCTCGCTGTCATCGTTGTCATCGGGATTTCCGGTTATGTCGGATCATCGTTGACGCAACCGGAACGCGAAGCCTTGACGACGACACCCAAAAAAGCAGAAGGACTTGACTATGAAGATGTTACTTTCCGTTCTTATAAAGACCGGACACGTTTGTCTGGCTGGTGGATGCCAAGCGAAGATGCGAAGTTGACAATCGTTTTCGCTCACGGCTATGGCAAGAACCGGGAACAAGATGATGTTCCTGTCTTCCCGCTATTTAAGAAGTTTCACGATGCCGGATACAACGTCTTGACGTTCGATTTCCGAGGATCGGGTGAATCGGACGGGAAACGCGTTACGGTGGGTGCCAAGGAACAAGATGATCTACTGACAGCTGTTCGTTACGCGAAGTCACGTTCTTCAAAACCGATCGTCCTCTATGGTATCTCAATGGGCGCAGCGACATCACTCGTAACGGCACCGAAAGCGGATGTCGTCGGTGTCATCGCCGACAGCCCGTTCAGCGACTTAGAAAATTATCTCGCAACGAACCTGCCCGTCTGGAGCGGGTTACCGAACTTCCCGTTTACACCGATCATCCTTGAAATCACGCCACCGTTGACAGGTCTTAATCCAGAACGAGTCAAACCGGTCGAAGCGGTCCGGCGCATCGAGTACCCGATTCTGTTGATTCACGGGAAGGATGATGATGCGATTCCCGTCACGGAAAGCATGAAAATCCAAAAAGCTGCTCCGCGCTCGGAACTCTACTTAACGGAAAACGGCGGACACGTCCAGTCATACGCGCACGACCGGAAGGCGTATGAAGATAAAGTGTTGACCTATCTGTCTGACTTGCATTGATGGAAGGGGAGACACATGCAACAGCTATCTGTGTTCTTGACCTGGTTTGTCGCGTTGACGGTGATGACGATCGGACTACTCGTCTCCCGTCACGCTGGCTATCGTTTGCCCTTTGGACGGACGATCGCTTTGATTTGGACGGGTTCTGCCTTGATTGGACTCGCTTTTTATCTATTACGTTAAAAAAAGCCGCCCGCTTCCTTGAAGGAAACGGGCGGCTGTTCGTTTGTGCTTATCGTTTTAGTACGGCGGCGCCGACGATCTTCAAGACTTCCGGACGACTCAGTTTTTCTTTCCCTTTTGCAAGGGCATCCAGCGTTCCATGTGCGAGTGCAAGTGGAATGTGACAGAATTCATAAATCGTCGTCTCCTTCGGAATGGACGCAAGGTACGCATCGGCTTCTGCAAGGTTCTCACGCGCATAGGCGAACATCGTATCCGTCGTCCAACCAGGTGGGAAGTAACCGACACCACGCTCCGCATCTTCCTGTTGGTTACGAAGGATGTTGACGGCTTGCAAACCACGACCGAATCCGATCGCTTGCTGTTTATCGGTGACGATACCAGCCTTCCAGTACCAGATGTCGGATAACATGACACCGACAAGTCCCGCGACATAGTATGTGTACTCATCAAGATCCGCTTCCGTCTCGACCGTCCAGTCACGCTCAGCCCAGACCGCCATGCCTTCTGCCATCTCAGCCGTCGAATCGAGCACTTTCGGACGAATCGCAGCCGGACAGTAGGCGATCCACTCCGGTAGACGAAGGGTCACTTCTGGTAGGTGTTCCGTATACGGCGCAATCAACTCAAGATAGGCGGTAGCGGAAAATGTGCCCCGCATCAACAATGCCGTCTCCCGGAGCAACATCGTCTTGACGTCCGTCGCCAAGTCCTCATGGTCTTCAATCTCATCGATGGCGCGCATGCATAGATAAGCAGCACCGACCGCTTCCTGTAAGTCTTGCGATAGTCGACTAATCGGGATGTAGAAGGTGCGACTCGTCGCTTTCAATACTCGGTTCGCGTCTTTTTTCAGCTGCTTCGTCTCATTCATTCCTGACAACTCCCTCTTTGGCTCAAAAGGTTTCTTTTCTCTCCATTACTATACACGATTCAACGCGTTTCAGCATTCGTTTCATGATAAGAAAGACTCCCTTTGCGCTAGATTCAGGCAAAGGGAGTCTTTTCATCCTCGTTTGAAGCGTATCGTTCACAAGAAAAATACGTTCCAATGACATTCAAATGGAATCATTTTTCCTGTTGTTTCAAGAGTTGTCCGATCAACCCTGTGCTACGGGAGGCTTCCGTGTTCTCTTCTTGGATCGACAAGTAGACTTCCTTCCGGTGGATATCGACCTGTCGCGGTGCCTTGATACCGAGCTTGATTTGATCGCCTTCAATCGCAAGAATCGTCAGTTCAATGTCGTCACCGATTTGAATCGCTTCTCCCGTCTTTCGTTTGAGTACGAGCATCAGCGACCACCTACTTCCGTCAAGCTGCCGATCAGATGACGATTCGTATATGTATCGTCTAAGATGATTTGTTTCGCGAGTCGTTGTTTCGTCTCCATGACGAAGGGTGCCCGTAAGTTCGTCGTCGACGTCGTGAACGGATCTCGCAACGTGACTGTCGTATAGACAGCGACTTGCGCCGTATCCTCAATCCCGAGCTGCTCTTTTGCTGCGTCCGGTAACTCGAAGACGTATTCCGGATCAATCCAGAACGGGTTCGTCACGACGAACGCACACTCCGGCTGATCAATCGATTGAAACGACCAAAACGGTACGCCCTCTCCGAACGGGAGCAGGATGAAGCGCTTTGCGTCCGGAAAACCTGGTAATTCGGACGCGAAAGTAATGATTTCCGTCTCGTCAATCGTGATAGTTCCAAAAAAATCGGTTTCGATTTGCATGTCGTTATCCTTCCCCGTCGAATATGCCACCAACCGGCCACATATTCAATTGATTTTGTTCTTGTAAGAAAATCTCGACCTGTCCGTCTTTTACGGTCAGCTCCGGTTGATGCGTTTCGACATCGATCTTCGGACGATTCGCGGTGTAGCTCAATCGGACTTCCGCCGGTGTAAAGGTCGTCTTGACCCGATCAAGACTCCGCGGGATGAATCCGAGTGTCGTCACTTCGGCAGGCGGTGCGTCGTTAGCTTTTGCAATCCGCGCGACCGTTCCACCACCCTGCTCGATCCGCATCAGTTGATCCCCTTCCGATGCTCTCTGCGCGACCGCTTCCTGTCCCTTTTGTCGACCGTAAGCAGCGTACTGCCGAACGGACTCAAGCGCAGGAACACGCCCCATCTCGATCCAGGCTTGTGTCGAATCGATCTCAAGACGTGCCGCGACGGTTTCAATCGACAGCTCCCCGCGGGGCTGTTCGATCGAAAGGGAGGCAGGTGTCTGCTTCTGCTCGATTTGCGGACGTGTGATGTTCATTCCGATTCGTGCTGCCGTCTGACGCATTTCAAGATGTGGAAGATTCATCTGCCTTCACCCCTTATCGTAGGAAATCGAGTAACGTCGGTTGAATGATTCGTGCTCCGGCGCTGAGAGCCGCTCGGTGTAATGTTTCGTACGACTTCAGTTCCATGATGACTTTTTCCGCCTCGATGTCTTCGTTATCCGACATGACCGTCTTTGCGATGATTTCCTGATCCTCGAGCCGTGACGTGTTCAAATCCATCCGGTTAACCCGTGCCCCGAGATCCGCACGCGTCTCGACCGTGCCGTTCACCATCTCATCGATATCCTTCAACATACCGGATAAAGCAGCTCCATTATTGTCAGCATTCGTCCCTAGGGCATCGTAGACTTTTTTCAACGTTTGGAACGTTCCCGGTCCAAAGACGCTAAGCGGCGAGATGTTGACTTGGACTTCGATACCGGAAGAGACTTCATATTGAATCGACTCCGTCTCCTTACCTGTCGGATCTCCATCCGTGAAGACACCGTCAACAGGACCTGAAGCACTTGCTAAGTAATCACGCAATCCGTCCATCGAGACGAATTCCGTATCCGTCTTCGTCCCGTTGAAGATCCCTTTTTCATTGTATTTCGTATTCGCGAGCGTCCCGATGTGTTCGATCAATTGACCGACCTCGCTCTGGATCGCTTTACGCTGTGTCGCATCATACGTATCCGTCGCCGCCTGTGTCGTCAACTCACGAATCCGGCTCATCGCCGACGTGACTTCGTTAAGGGCCGAATCCGTCAAGTCCATCCAGCCCGTTGCTTCACTGGCATTTTTCTTGAACTGTTCGACTTCTCGTACTTCCGTCCGGTAACGCACGCCCTGCATCGCGACGACCGGATCATCGGATGGACGCTGAATTTTCTTCCCGCTGATCAATTGCTCTTGAAGCGTGCTCAAGCGCTGGTAGCTAGAGGATAAGTGCCCGATATTCGTTTTCGTCAACATCGTTTGTGTTACTCTCATCTATTCATCACCGTCCTACGAGTCCCATACCGTTAATGATTTTATCGAGCATCTCATCGACGGTCGTAATATTTCGTGCTGCCGCATTATAAGCGTGTTGATACTGAATCATCATCGTCATCTCTTCATCGATCGAGACGGCAGACATCGACATACGCCGCTGGTCCGCACTCTCCATCAAGACAGCGGCACTTTTTCCGAGGCGCGCGACTTGGTCGGTCGAGACCGCCATGTTGCCGATGACGTTTTGATAGAACGAGCCGATCGTCGTCGTCGTGTTCGACTTCGTGAACGTAATGCTTGCCGTCTTCATCTTCGCCAGTGCCAGCGCCCCTTGGCTGTCACCGATGTTCCCGTCCGTCGACGTTGCAATGTTATCGAGACTCGCTTTGATGTCTGTACCGACAGAAATCGTTGCTGCCGTGATGTCGCCACTTGTCGAAGCAAAGAACGCATTCGATCCCGCTGTCCCGTCTTTTTTCAAGTTCGTCGCGTGCGCGACGTTGAACGCGTCGGCGAAGGTCTTCGCCATCTCATCAAGTTGACTCTCCATCTTGACGTATTCACCGACAGCTTGACCGTTTCGTTCTTGCCCGTACATCTCGATCAATCCTGTCAAACGACCTGTTGAGAAACCGCCTAGCTGATCGAACGTGTAGGTTTGTGTCTCCGATTTGAAGCCTGTGTATAGTCCTTGATCGTTCGTCGTGAAGGTTAGTGTCCCTGCTTTCGGTAAGTCGGAGTCGACCGCAAGCAGCTTGTCCCCATTCGGAAACTTGATGTTGACGTCAATACGTCCTTCCGCGTTGCGTAACGCATTCCCCATCTTCCCTGTTTCAATCGCCTGAGCGTCTACCGTCACTTTTTCGAAATCGACATATTGAGCAAGTTCATCAAAGTAGCGATCACGTTCATCATAGAGCGCGTTCGGCAAGGTACCGAGCGGTTCGACGACATGGATTTCCGTATTAATGTTATGGATTTTTTGCAAGAGATCATTGACTTTTTTCGTCGAGACATCGATTTCACTTTTTAAGTCTGATTTGACCTGATTGATTGCCTTCGACATGTAATTGAAGGTCTGTGCGAGCGTCTCTGCTTTTTGCCGGACGACACTGCGCGCACCCGAGTCCTGCGGGTTCGTCGACAAAGTCTGAAGTGATTCCCAGAACCCGTCGAATGCTTTCGCAAGACCCGTATCCGACGGTTCATTGATGATATCTTCCATCCGTCCGAACGCCGCTTCCTTCGTGCCGTAATAGGAAACCTTCGTCACTTCATCCCGGTATTGCTTATCGAGCATGATGTCACGAATCCGCTCGATCATTTCTCCGCGGACACCCGTTCCGACTTGACCATTTCGGCCAGATCCAAGCGATATCGAAAGCTGTTCTGTCGTTCCCATGACGAGACGCTGACGAGAGAATCCTTCCGTACCGGCGTTCGCAATGTTATTTCCAGTCGATTGCAGGGCCCACTGGTTCGTCGTTAATGCCCGACGTCCTGTCTCAAGCCCCATGAAAGTCGATCCCATCCGTATTCCTCCTTACGCGTTTCGGTTAAAGTGTGTCTGGTTCAGTGCGGACTGCCCATATGTGAAGTCGTCTGCTTCTGGAATCAAGAGTTGAAGATGCCAATCCAAATAGTGCAACGATTGCTCGAGCAACTCTGCGTTCAGTGCATTCAGCTGCCGCAACTGACCGATCGTCTGCAATAATGTCCGGAGTGAGTCGATATCTTCCGGGTGCGTCTCGATCCATTCGGTCATCGTCACGCTACCCATGAGTGCAAGTCGTTCTTGCTCTAATGCTTCAATCCGCTTGATATGTACCGGTTCTTCCTTGACAATTTCAGACAAGCGACGCATGTCGTTCGCGATCAAGACGTGCTTCTTTTCTTCTGCGAGCGCGAGCAATTGAGCGTGCGCCTCGTTGAGTTGATTGATGAGTTGCATTCGGTTTCTCCTTCCGAATTAAAAGGTTCCATTCATATAAAAAACGACCCGCGCATCCGTGCCCCGAGTCGCCTCCATTTTCTACGATGTTCCGCTTACAGGTTCAAGAAACGTTCCGCGATTTTTTTCGCGTCCGGTTTATAGGTTCCATCCTGGATCGCCTGCTTGAGGGATTCAATCTTTTCAGTCCGTGACGTCTGTGTCTCATTAAAACGCGCGCGCGCTTCTGTTGAGATACTGACTTCGTCCGGACGGTTCGTGCGTTGGTTTTTTGTTCCTTCTACTGATTGAGTTCTTTCGTACGTTTTGGGCATGTTCACCCATTTCGTAGAATCAATTCGCATGTGAACACCTGCTTTCTAGACTACAAGATTCTTAGTTCAAGTCCGATACGTCCTTGGTTTCGAAGAGTCAGAAGAGTCAAGCATCGCCTGGGCGAGGTCACGTCGTAAACGATCACGACATGCGGCACAAATCGTGCCTTCACGGGAGGGCTTCCCGCAATTCTCACACATGATTTCCATTTGGGAAATCTCGGAGATCAATAA
Source organism: Exiguobacterium sp. UBA3491 (assembly GCF_002377745.1). Classification (NCBI taxonomy): domain Bacteria; kingdom Bacillati; phylum Bacillota; class Bacilli; order Caryophanales; genus Exiguobacterium; species Exiguobacterium sp. UBA3491. Next base: position 3,315 of record NZ_DFQK01000028.1, on the reverse strand, counting down.
GCGCCCTTCCTTGATGTAACGGAAGACGGTATCTCGACTGACACCCGTTCCGATCTCGACATCTTTAGGTGAAGTCCGGATTTTTCGTCGTTCTCGCAGAAATTCGCGCACCTTCTCAAAATCCGTATGATCCTTTCGTATGCAATCAATACACAGTTCTGAAGATTGACGCACGACTAACTTTCCGCAAGATTTACAATTGATGACATCCATTTCTTTCACCTCATACAGAGTATCGGCAGGATTGTCGCTTTCTTAAACACTTCGAAATAAAGTTACAGCAGAAATTTCTTTTGCGCCTGCCTCCTTCAGTCGAAACATTGCCTGTCGAAGAGTCACACCTGTCGTGTAGACGTCATCGACGAGCACAATGTTCTTCCCTTTGACGTCATTTTTCACGCAAAACGGATTACTTCGCGCAAGCCGAGCCTGTCGTCCTGCCTTACTTTGGGCAGGACCCTCCAAACGACTCAAATACGGCGCGATTTTCCCACGCATCTGGCGTGCGATCAGTTCCGCTTGATTGAAACGACGATCTGCGAGACGCTCGGTGCTTAACGGTATCGGAACAAGAACAGCTTGTTTGATTTTTACCTTCTTCAAGTCATCGGTAAACATCTCAAGCAACGCAGTATCTCCGAGAAACTTGAACCGACGCATGAATTCCTTGGCTGCCTCATTGTACAGATAAAGAGGTGTCGTCTGGAGCGTCAGCCCTTGTTGCCGCCACGCCGTACAATCTGAACAGCATGGCGAACCCGGCTTTCCACAATCGACGCATTCCCCTCTTTTTACAAACTTTATTTTACAGGTCGGACAGGTCACTTGCCTAGTCCAGAGATTTCCGAGTTCCCAACTAGGTAGATAGACCTCTTGACAGAATAAACATCGATTCATGGTTGCACGGCATTCGCTTTTTTAATGTGATGGATCGCTTCATACATCGCATCACTTCGGTCATTCGCGCAAAATAAAATGTCACCATCCGGATACGCCGACGATCGTCCGACACGTCCGCTGATTTGAATCAAGGCTGCCGTACTGAATCCGTGATCGGCATCAAGAATCGCAACCTGGACGTTTTCGATCGTCACACCCCGCTCTAGAATCGTCGTTGTCAGTAAGATTCCTGTCGATTGTCGAAAGCGTCGGACCTTCTCGACTCGTTCTGAATCCGCGGCATGGACCGTCGAGACGGTATAGCCTGCATCTGCGAATCGGTTCTGCCATCGCTCAAGCTCCGCAATACGCGAGACGAACACGAGCCGTGGTACAGCAGCATGACGCGCCAACCAATCGAATACGATCTGTTCGGTATAAGGTACGACGAGCTTTGGTACCGGTAACGGATGCCCGTGATAGCGTCGCATCAGTCGGACTATCGGAAAGCGTCGATGCCAAAACGAAGGGGTGGCGCTTAATAAAATCAAGGCAGCGTCTTTCGTCATCGCTCGTTTGACGTACCGGTGCAACGTCCGGTCCATCCGGTAAGGGAAGGCGTCGACCTCATCCAAGAAGACGACATCGAAACAATGCCGGTAATGAATCAATTGGTGTGTCGTACTGACCGTGATGTCACCTAACTCGAGACGCTCCGACGAACCACCGTATAAAGAGACAATGGACGTATTTGCGAATGCTCGCTTTAAATGCCCTGTCAATTCCCGGACGACATCCGCCCGAGGTGCTGCGACAAGAACACGTCGTCCGTTTGTAAGGGCGTCGGCGATTCCTGGAAAGAGCATCGGCGTTTTTCCGGCACCACACACGGCATGGACAAGAAGTCGTTTCGGACGCAAGACGGTCTGCTGGATTGCTTGTGCGATGCGCAGTTGCGCCGGCGTCAACAACAATGGTCCGTGTTGCGACGGGATCACTGGATCAAGCGCCTCCAAATCCGTCACAAGCCTCCCGCAGCTTCGCAATTTGCCATAAGCGAGACATTTTCGGCAATAATAACAGGCTGTTCCACATGTACAGGCACCTCGTACTGGTAGTGCGCCACACCGTTGACAACGCCATGTCACGGCTGGCATGTATCGATATGTTTCGTTTGGTGTATCTATCCATTCAGCAGGTACGAGCCGTCCTCGAAGATCCATCATCATGACCTCTCCTTTCTGTGACGTTCCTTTCTCGCATATGCCTGGTATCTCCTTGTCCGCATTCGTTCCTGCTCCATCGCTTTTTTCCTCAGTCAAATTAAGAAAATAGTGTATGTTATGTCTCTAAAAGTTGTCGTAAGTAGAATCATTCATGAAAATCGAGGATTTTGACAAAACAAAAGCAACAGGTATTCTCAATGTAAGAGAATTCCTGTTGCTCATCTGTTTTCTCGGATATATTGTTCATTCCGCTGCATGATACCACGTGATACCAATTGCACCAGGTCCGAGGTGGGTCCCGATGACGGGTCCGAAGAAGCTCATCTCGATGCGCGCCTGCGGGAAAAGTGCCGTTAGTTCGGCAATTTCTGCTTCTGCTTTCATAGAATCCTCAGCATGGATGACACCGATGACATATCCTGCTCCGTCTCCTTTGATGTCTTCCTTCATCATTTCCTCGATCCGATTGACCGCTCGCTTGAACGTCCGGATTTTTTCGAACGGAACGATTTTCCCGTCGATGAAGTGAAGGACCGGTTTTATCTTCAGAAACGAGCCGACGAATGCCTGTGCGACACTCAGACGTCCACCGCGCTGGAGATGGGCTAGATCGTCGACGACGAAGTAGGCTCGAATCTGTTTTTTTAATGTCTCCAGACGATCAACGATCGTCTCTGCCGTCGCTCCTGCATCTCGCAAACGAACGGCTTCTTGGACGAGAAACGCTTGCGGCATACAGGAAATACGTGAATCGATTGGA
>NZ_DFQK01000028.1:0-365 GCF_002377745.1 Exiguobacterium sp. UBA3491 | reverse complement strand
TGGACGTTGACATGCTCCACCATCATGTTGATCGTATGTAACGCTTGATACGTTCCACTGATCCCACTCGATAGTGTGATACCGATGATATCCGTTCCTTCCGGCAATTGCTCGAACGACGCAACGAGATCACCGATGTTCGGTTGTGATGTCGTCGGGAGGCTGCCCGTCTGGATGCGTTCATAAAATTCAGCTACTGAGATGTCAAACCCTTCTCGATAGGCGTCACCGTCGAAGATGACACTAAGTGGTGCGACGTGCACTTGATGTTCTTCACAATAGGTAGTTGGCAGATAGGCTGTGCTATCCGTTAAGATCACAATCTGGCTCATCCGTGAATTTCCTCGCTTTTATAGTTCCGTCGT
>NZ_DFQK01000010.1:90119-134350 GCF_002377745.1 Exiguobacterium sp. UBA3491 | reverse complement strand
GGTTCGATTCCCTTCACCCGCTTACCTAAAAGAGCAATGTGTCGTTTTCGCTGACACCTTGCTCTTTTTGTTTAGGAAGGAATCTTAAGAGGAAAGGAGCGTGTCGTAATGGATGGTGTACAATTGAAATTGGCTTTACAAGAGTACGCAGTTGAGATTGGAATCGATGAGCTGAAGGTGACGACGGCTGACCCTTTTCTTGTCTTAAAACGTCGACTTCAAGCCCAACAGGAGAAAGGATTTGCTTCTGGTTTTGAAGAGCCCGATCTCGATCTACGAACGACTCCTTCATTACTCGTAGAAGATGCGGCTTCGATCATTGCCATTGCGGTCGCGTATCCAAGTACTCTCAAAAATGCACCTCGTGGCAAGGAAGGGGAGCGGCGGGGTATTTTTTGTCGATCGTCCTGGGGACTGGATTATCATCAGGCGTTGCGACAACGTTTGACGTTGCTTGAAGAAAAAATTCAACAGTTGAGTCCAGGTGCAAGGACGCGCTCGATGGTCGATACAGGAGAACTCGTCGATCGTGCAGTAGCAGAACGAGCAGGTATTGGATTCAGTGGTAAAAATTGCTCGATCATCAGTGAAGAGCACGGATCGTATCTTTATCTCGGTGAATTGATTACTGACCTCGTCTTGCCGCCGGATCAGCCAGTCGAAGAATTATGTGGAACATGCAATAAATGTATCGATGCTTGTCCGACGGATGCGTTGGTTGAGCCTGGTGTCATCGACGCTAAACGGTGTATCTCATTTTTAACACAGACGAAAACGCTACTGCCAGAACCGTTTCGGATGGCACTTGGGAACCGTCTGTATGGGTGTGATACGTGTCAGCAAGTATGTCCATATAACCGGAAAAAGAATGCGACACATCATGTTGAACTACAACCGGATCCGGAGCAGGTCAAACCGCTCCTTGTTCCACTCTTATCAATGAGTAACCGTGAGTTCAAGAGTCGTTTCGGAACATTATCCGGAGCATGGCGTGGTAAGAAGCCGATTCAACGTAATGCGATTTGTGCGCTCGTCCATTATCGAGACAAGAGTGCGATTGACGCGCTACGGTTAATGACGGAAACAGATGCCCGCGAAGACATGCGGGCGCTTGCACTCTGGGCAGTCGGTCGGATTGGCGGAATTGATGAGAAGTCGTACATCGAATCCCGTCTTTTAGCGGATACTGCAGTGGATGTTCAGACAGAAGGACGACGGTTAATTGAAGAGTGGGGGGAAGCAGATGCCATTTCAACAGCTCATTTATGAGTTCGGTACATTGCTCGTCGCATGGGAAAAAGAGCAAATCGTGTACCTCGACTTTGGATTGAATAAAGATCGTGCTCGGACCTATTTAGCAAAAGAGACAGACGAGGGTACATTACCGAAAGCTTGGCGTATGGCGTTTGATCGTTATGCACAAGGAGAGGTACAAGCGCTTGATGCGCTTCCTTGTCAGTTGCGTGTCACACCATTTGCAGGGAAAGTGTTACAAGCTTTGCGAACCGTTCCGTTCGGTCAGACGATCAGTTATGGTGAACTGGCTCGAATGATTGGAAAACCACAGGCAGCACGAGCTGTTGGCGGTGCCTTGAATCGGAATCCGATCGCATTGATTTATCCATGCCACCGTGTCATCGGGGCGACTGGTAAATTGACGGGTTTCGCAAGCGGAATTGCCCATAAAGAAGCGCTTTTAGCGCATGAGATAGGAGAGAATTGAACCATGGCTATTCATGTCGTTATGTATCAACCGGAAATTCCTCAAAATACAGGTAATATTTCGCGAACATGTGCAGCGACGCATTCCGTCCTTCACTTGATCCGACCGCTCGGCTTCTCGACAGACGACAAGCAACTTAAACGTGCGGGTCTTGACTACTGGGAATTTGTCGATGTCCGTTATCATGATTCGTTAGAAGAACTGTGGGAAAAACATCCGGAAGGTGTTTTCTACTATATTACGAAATACGGGGAACAGTACCCAAGTCAGATTGACTTATCGGACGTTGAACAGGACTATTTCTTCGTCTTTGGTCGGGAAACAAAAGGATTGCCGCTTGAAGTCATCGATGCAAACGCAGAACGGTGTATCCGTTTACCCCAATCGAATCTCGTTCGTTCACTGAACGTCTCGAACACGGCAGCGATCATCGTCTATGAAGCATTACGTCAGCAAGGATACGCAGGTCTTCTGTAAAGCAAAAGCTCCATCCTGATTCAGGATGGAGCTTTTATGAGTTATTCGTTACCTTCAGGTTTTTTGTTGTAGCCTGCAGTGAAGATTGCTGTCAAAAACGCAAGACTTACGCCGACCATTAAGATAAATGCCATTTTTGTTTCCCCCTTCAGTCTCTTGAACCGATATAATCTATTATAGTATACCTGTAAGTGAAATTGTGTGCTACATATGAATTTTCTATGAATGGAGACTCCACATGCGTACGAACGTTTACCTATTAAGTTATGCCCCACTGATCAGCATCTTGTTATTTAGTACATCCCTTGCGATCGCGACGACGGAACTTGCATTGCATTGGCTCGATCAAGTCGGCGTGTACGATGAACTGCTCCAGCTACTGACGGCACGTGATACGAAGCTCGTCGTTTGGCTTGGTTTTTTGATCGTCTATTTCATGATCTTTAGTTCGCTTAAACTACTATCGGACACGATCAATCAGCTCGGTTTCGCCTTTTTCATCAAAGAACAAGAGGGAACGACACTCGGTATGTTACGTCCGGGCAGTATTCTCCTGCTCGTCGGAGGATGTGTCAGCTTTGCTTTCATGACGTCCTTCTTGCACGTCGGGATCGTATTGCTTGTATCCTTCTTCATCTATTTTATCTTTTACACGGTACAGATTAGTAAAATGACGAGTGCGGCTGGAGCTGTTGGGTTGATCATCTTCTCCTTCTTAGCCTGGGGCGTTCTACTCGCTGGTCTATCATGGGTTGGTCTGACCTTATTCAATTCCTTTGGAGAAGCAATTTTATTTCCGAGTTGACTCAAGGACGTAAAATCGTCGCCCACGTCTGGACCTGTAACGTTGCATTGGCTTCAGCAGGGAAAGGGCGGGGACGGTCAGCTCCTAACCAAATACCCCCGATGTGTTGATTTTTGATACCGACGAACCACATATCCTTATTATCATTCGTTGTTCCTGTTTTTCCTCCGATATAGCGCGCGGAAGGATCGTATCCTTTGCGCCCTGTTCCATACGTCATGACATTCTTTAAACCAGCCCGTAATTCACGGTTCGTCTGACTGGACCAAATCCGTTGTTCCTTTTCCTGCGGTCGTTCGACCGTTCCGTTTCGAAACGTAATACTTTTAATCATCGAAGCCGGTCGATAGAGCCCGTCATTCACGAATACGGTATAAGCATTTGTTAGTTCAAACGGACTAATGCCGTACTGCAAACCGCCTAAAGCGCTCGTGAAGGCATCATCCTTCCGTGTCCACTGACTGAAATGGAACGGACGGATGGACTTCAATCCTTCTTGGAAAGAAACAGCAAAAGCACGAATCGCTGGTGTGTTATAAGAATAAGCGATCGCATCGGCAATCGTCACTTGTCCAAGGATCCGATTTCCGCTATTTGATGGACAGTATCCATCGATACAGACAGGACTACCGTCTAACGTACTCGACAATCGAGCTTTCGTCTTCTCGAGATAAGGACCATAGACAAGTAACGGTTTGATGGCTGAACCAGGTTGTCGGTACGACTGCACTGCTCGGTTGAACTGACCGGTCAAATTTGATTTGTAGCCGACTAAAGCCGTAACCCCATGTGTTTGTCCATCAATGCCAACATAGGCTCCCTCAATCGGGTCTGGTAGACGACGAAGAGCTTCTTTAGCTCGTTGTTGTTCGGCTGAGTCGAGATATGTCGAAATGATCGCACCTTGTTGATGTAGATATTCCGAAGCATGCTTCTCACTCCATCCGTGCTGTTGAGCGGTCATCCGGATGGCAGCTTGGACGGTTGCATCGATATAGTCCGGATAAGGAACCCGCGGCTTATAGGATCGAGGTGTCACATGAGAAATAGTAAAATCTTTCGTCAGTACACGATCGCGCACTAATGCTTGAGCGATTCGTTGCTGACGTTTTTTTGTATTTTCAGGAAAACGAAGCGGATCGTAGAGTGACGGATTGTTCGGAATCGCTGTCAAAAAGCAGATTTCAGACCAATTTAACTCGCGCGCTGGCTTATTGAAATATGATTTTGCAGCCAGTTCGATCCCGTAAATATTATTCGCGAAATATGCTTGATTGACATACGCCGTCATTAGTTCTTTTTTAGAATATTTCTGTTCTAAAGACACAGCGATTAACAGCTCTTTTATTTTTCTAGTATACGTTTTTTCGTTTGATAGGTACGTCATTCTTGCTAGTTGTTGTGTGATCGTACTTCCGCCTTGGGATTTAGAAGCAGACTGGTTTTTAGTAAATGCACGTAAGATTCCTGTGATGTCATAACCGTCATGTTGATAAAAACGTTGATCTTCGATTGCTACAAACGCTTGCTCGACTTTTTTGGGTAATGTTTGAGGCGTCAAGTCATCCCGTCGTAATCCATCATAAAGCTCGACCTGTTTATTTTCGTACGTTACAGTGATCGGTTGGTAGGAGGTCAGTGGACGTCGTGTCGTCTGTTCGTCGGCCCAGAAAAAAAATGTACGTGCTGTGTTCAACTCATCTTTAATTGAAAATAAGGAAAATACAAGCATCGTCGCAAGACCAAATAAGACGAGATATCCGGTGGTAATTCGCATGAGAACTCCTTTCAAAAATCCATTTCATTCCTATTATCGGTCTTTTATGGAGAAATCAGTAGATTATTTTTTCGATTTTTGTATTTTAATAAACCTATTTTGCAGGAATGTTATATTAAAAAGAGAAAAGATTGGGTATATAGAAGTATCTGTGGAATTTATAACTCAAATTGTCTGAAAAAAAGAGCATAAATGGAGGGGACGAAATGGCTAAAAAGAATGTCGTTGCGATGTTACTTGCAGGCGGAGAAGGGAAACGTCTGGGAGCTTTAACGAAACATACTGCAAAACCAGCTGTTGCATTTGGAGGAAAATACCGCATCATTGATTTCCCGCTTTCGAACTGTACGAACTCAGGAATCGATACAGTCGGCGTGTTAACGCAATATGAACCACTTGAATTGAACCGCTATCTCGGAATCGGGAGTGCGTGGGATTTAGATCGACGTAACGGTGGTTTAACGATTCTACCTCCTTACCAAGCTCAAAACGGAAAGAACTGGTATGAAGGAACAGCGAATGCCATTTATCGAAACATGAGTTACATCAACCAATTCGACCCTGACTATGTACTCGTCCTATCAGGCGATCATATTTATAAAATGGATTATGAAAAAATGATCGAGGAGCATCGACTTGGTGGAGCTGACGTGACGATTTCTGTACGTGAAGTCCCATGGGAAGAAGCACCACGATTCGGAATTCTCAATACCGACGATGATCTCCGGATCAATGAATTCGAAGAAAAGCCAGAGAATCCCAAATCGAATCTCGCATCGATGGGAATCTATGTCTTTAACTGGGATGTATTGAAGCGTCATTTGATTCAAGATGCAGGGGATGCGGAATCAAGCTTCGACTTCGGTAAGAACATCATTCCGAACATGCTCTTTGAAAATCTGAATATCCGTGCGTATAAATTCAAAGGATATTGGAAAGACGTCGGAACGATTCAATCGCTCTGGGAAGCAAACATGGATTTGTTGACGGCAGAACCAGAATTTGATTTATACGATCCATCTTGGAAAGTCTATTCTGTCAACCCGAACCAACAACCTCAATATATCGGGAACGCTGCAACGGTCGAGTCATCAATCATCAATGAAGGATGCCATATCGAAGGTGAAATTAATCATTCAGTCCTCTTCCATGGTGTAGAAGTAGCGGAAGGATCACTCGTCAAAGACTCAGTCATCTTCCCGAACGTTAAAATCGGACGAGACGTCACGATTCACCGGGCGATTTTAGCAGATGGTGTCATCGTTGAAGATGGTGCGACGATTGGATCTCCGGACGGAGAAGTCTTCGTCATTGAAGCAGAGAGCCTCGTTAAAAAGAACGAAGTCATCAAAGAAGCAATTCAATAAGGGGGATATTCGAATGAAGGTCGATTTATTAGGCGTCATCAATCTAAGTGGTGAAGAAGGATTTTTCAAAGAACTAACAGAGCATCGTAACTTGGCAGCTGTGCCATTTGCGGGTCGTTATCGATTGATCGATTTTACATTAACGAACATGGTACAAAACGATATCGCGAACATCGGAGTTTTTACGCTTGAAAAATATCGTGGGATGATGGATCACCTCGGCTCAGGAAAAGAGTGGGATCTTGACCGTTCAAACGGTGGACTCTACATCTTCCCGCCTGCATTATCACAAGATGCGAATGAGTTCCGGGGAGATCTCTCAAACTTCCACCTTCATCGCGATTTCTTCCTGCGCAGCAAGGAGAACTATGTCGTCGTCTCTGGTTCGAACATCTTATCAGCCGTAGATTATCGTGATGTCTTGCGCGAACATAAAGAATCGAATGCGGATATCACAGTCGTTTATACGAAACGTGAACTGCCTTGCAAATACTGCCGTCCAATTCGCTTTGGCGAGCAGAACCGCGTGACTGCAATCGGATCACGAGGGTTCCAACCAACTGATGAGACGTTCTACATGGAAACGGTCGTTCTATCGAAGAACCTATTCGTTCGTTTGATTGATGAGGCGATTGCGCGTGGTGAGTACGATTTACTACAAAGTATCATCCGCTCGCAGCTAAATCGCTTGCATGTACATGGATATGAATATCGTGGTACATCACAAGTCATCCACTCACTTCGTTCATACTACCGTGAGAGCATGCTATTGCTTGAACAGTGGGGAGCAATCAACGACTTCCAGCATGTCTACACGAAAATCAAGCATGAACCGCCGACACGTTACTTGCCAGGTTCAGCGATTAAGAACTCACTCGTCGCAAACGGCTGTAAGTTAGAAGGCACGACGACGGATAGCATCCTGTTCCGTGGTGTTAAAGTCGGAAAGCATGCTCGCGTCAAAAACTCGATCATTATGCAAAAATCGGTCATTGAAGAAGGCGCGGTCGTTGAGTACGCGATTCTCGACAAAGAAGTGACCGTCAAACGCGGTCAAGTCATTCGCGGTACGGTAGAAGAACCAATCGTCATCAAAAAACAAACAATCGTTTAAAGGAGATGTCATTCATGAAGGTATGGTTTGCTGCCACGGAAGCGACACCCTTCATCAAGACAGGGGGGCTAGCTGACGTCGTCGGCTCGCTCCCTTTAGCGCTTGCTGAGGAAGGGGCAGACGTTTCGGTCGTCTTACCCAATTATGGTCAAATCAAGGAACAATACAAATCAGAGATGGAGTTTTTATTCGACTTCATCGTACCAGTTGGCTGGCGACAGCAATTTGGTGCTGTGCTCCGATTAAAACAAGATGGTGTGACGTTCTATTTCATCGATAATGAGTACTATTTCAAACGCGATGGTGTCATTTATGGACATTACGATGATGCGGAACGATTTGCGTATTTTTCACGTGCCGTTCTTGAGATGATTCAACATCTCGATCGGAAAGAAGTACCGGACATCATCCATTGTCACGATTGGCAAACAGGTGTGATTCCGGCGTTCCTACGGATCCATTATCAGCACCTAGAGCGCTATCAAGACATTAAAACGGTCTTTACGATTCACAATCTACAATATCAAGGTGTTTTCCCGGAGGAAGTACTCGGTGACTTACTTGGATTGAGTCATGAACACTTCACAGCCGATGGTATTGCTCATAACGGTCTCGTCAATTACATGAAGGCAGGACTCGTCCATTCCAATCAAATCACGACAGTCAGTCCATCATATCGTGATGAGATCATGGATCCGTATTACGGTGAGACGCTTGAACCCGTCTTACAACATCGTGCTGTCGACGTACGCGGAATCTTGAATGGAATCGACTATCGTCAATTTGATCCTGCACATGATACGCATCTCGTTGAGACGTATTCGGTCGATACCGTCACGGAAGGAAAGGCGAAGAACAAAGCTGCCTTACAAGAAGAACTAGGTCTCCCCATCAATCCGGATGTACCATTGTTTGGTTTCGTTTCTCGTCTCGTCGACCAAAAGGGGATTGATTTGCTCGCGCATATCTTGCCAGATTTGTTTGAACTCGATGCGCAGTTCATCATCCTTGGATCAGGTGAAGCGGAATATGAAGGGTTGTTCCATCATGCGACATCGATTCGTCCAGACAAAATCGCTTCTTACATCGGGTTCGACGTTGGTCTCGCGCAACGAATCTATGCAGGCAGTGACGCCTTCTTGATGCCTTCGCGTTTTGAACCATGTGGTCTCAGTCAGTTGATTTCGATGAAGTACGGCTGTTTACCAGTCGTCCGGGAAACAGGTGGTCTTCGTGATACGGTCAAGCCATTCAATCAGTTTACGTTAGAAGGAAATGGATTCTCGTTCGCGAATTATAATGCACATGAGTTTTTAGAAGCGATTAAACGTACCATCGAGGTCTATCATGATCGCCCGGTCTTTGAGCACTTGATTGAGACGGCGATGAATGAGGATTTCAGTTGGTTGCGTTCAGCCGACGAATACTTGGCGTTATATCGTTTGATTGCACCGTCCGCCACTTGATCGTATCACTGGGAAAAGGAGTTACGTCATGTTCAANNGTTCAAAGATAAAGAGAAGTTCAAGGAGAGGTTTACGGAACGATTCGTTTCGATGCATGGCAAGGCAATAACGGAAGCAACAGAAAACGATATCTATCAGACGCTTGCTTATCTGGTACGTGAGACGGTCACGACCGATTGGTTACGGACAAAGGAAACATATACCCATAAAAAAAGTAAGCAAGTCTATTACTTTTCACTCGAGTTTTTACTCGGACGTTTCCTGCATAACAACCTATTAAGCCTTGACGTCTTAAAGGATGTGGAACGGGGACTAGAAGAACTCGGATATCAGCTCAGTGATCTGACAGAAGAAGAGCCGGAACCTGGACTTGGGAACGGAGGTCTCGGTCGTCTCGCAGCCTGTTTTCTTGATTCCTTGGCTGCGCTTGGTTTACCGGGACATGGGAACGGTATCCGATACCAGTATGGTCTGTTTAAGCAAAAAATCATCGACGGCTATCAAGTCGAGCTACCGGATAACTGGCTGAAGAACGGAAACATGTGGGAAATTAGACGTTCTGATAAAGCGGTCGATGTGCCATTCGGTGGACATGTCTGGCTCGAAGAAGTCGGTGATGGGTATCGTGTCCATCATGAACCGGCTGAAATCGTTCGTGCTGTTCCATACGATATGCCGATCGTTGGCTATCAAAACAAGGTCGTCAATAACCTGCGACTCTGGAGTGCTGAGTCTCCACTTGATGATGATGAATTACTTAGCCAATACCGTGGGAACTATAAAGATTTACTGGCACATAAACAATCGATTCAGACGATTTCCGAGTTCTTGTATCCGGATGATACGACCTATGAAGGAAAAGAGTTGCGTCTGAAGCAACAATACTTCTTCGTTTCTGCTGGATTACGGAGTATCTTGACGTCCTTTAAAAAACGAAATCATTCACTGAAGCAACTCGGAAATCATATCGCCATCCATATCAACGATACGCATCCGGTCGTCGCGATTCCGGAGTTAATGCGGATCCTTATCGATGAAGAAGGATTTGGATGGGAAGAAGCATGGCGGATCACAAAGAGTGTCATGTCGTTTACGAACCACACGTTACTGTCAGAAGCACTCGAGCGCTGGCCGATCGATTTGTTCCGTCGCTTGTTACCGCGCATCTACCTCATCATCGAGGAAATCAACCGACGCTTCTGTAAGGATGTGCTTGCGAACTATCCACACATGGAAGCGCATATGCGAGATATCGCCATCATCGCGGATGACCGGATCAACATGGCGAATCTGGCTGTTGTCGGAACGCATTCGACGAATGGTGTCGCTCAGATTCATACTGAGATTCTGAAGCAGCGTGAGATGCGCCTATTTTATGAGATGTTTCCGCTTCGCTTTAATAATAAGACGAACGGAATTACACATCGTCGCTGGTTCCTCTCATCAAACCCAGCACTGGCAAATCGTGTGACGGAAGCAATCGGGGATAGTTGGATTCAGCATCCGTCTGATTTGCAAAAGTTGACGAAATGGGCAGAGGATTCAGCATTACAGAAGGACATCGCCGAGATCAAACTTCAGCGCAAAGAAGAATTAGCGTTGCTCATTGAAAAAGAAACCGGTATCGTCGTGGACCCAACCTCGATTTTTGATGTTCAAGTCAAGCGATTGCATGCGTACAAACGTCAACTCTTGAATGCGTTACACATTCATTCGCTCTACTATCGTCTGAAGGAGGACCGTTCCTTCACGATGACACCACGGACATTCATCTTTGGTGCAAAGGCGGCGCCAGGCTATCATTATGCAAAAGAAGTCATTCGTTATATCAATGCGTTAGCTCGCTTGATCAATCAGGATCCAGACGTCAGTCCATACTTGAAAGTCGTCTTCCTAGAAAACTATCGTGTATCGCTTGCTGAGAAGATTTTCCCGGCAAGTGACGTCAGTGAACAGATTTCGACTGCAAGTTATGAAGCCTCTGGAACCGGCAACATGAAGTTCATGATGAATGGTGCACTGACAATCGGAACGCTCGACGGAGCGAACATCGAAATTCGAGACGAGGTCGGGGATGCGAACATCTTCATCTTCGGCTTAACACCACAAGAAGTCATGAATTATAAACAATACGGCGGTTACAGTGCATACGATCAATACAATGCCCAACCCGAGTTACGACGGATTATTGATAGTCTCGTTGATGGAACCTTATTTGCTCCAGGTGAATTCCAAGCGATTTACGATTCATTATTGACGTATAATGATGAGTATCTGATCCTGAAAGACTTCATGTCGTATCAACAAGCGCAGGAACGAATTGATCGGATGTATCAGCAACCAGAAGAATGGTATAAACGCGTCATTCTTAATATTGCGCGGTCAGGTGTGTTCTCAAGTGATCGAACGATTAAAGAGTATGCGAATGCGATCTGGAACATCAAACCGATTCAACTCTGAACAAAAAGACACTGACAGATGTTTCTGTCAGTGTCTGATGCTTACGAACGGGAGACATCTTCACCACGGCTGACCCAATCACTATAAGAGCCGGCATAAAGCCGGACATCAGTTTTCCCGAGTGAATGGAGAGCGATGACATTGACACACGCTGTCACACCACTTCCACAATAGAGGATAGGTGCTGTGACCGGTAGGATGTCGGCGTACAATTCTTTCAAATCTTCCGCGTCCCGTAAGCGACCATCTGGTGAGAGTGCTTGTTCGAAGAAACAATTCACGGCACCTGGAATGTGGCCGGCGACGTGATCGAGTGGTTCGATTTCTCCACGGTATCGATCGGGCGCACGGGAATCGATGACCATCGTTTCTGTCAGCTGATCTTTCAGCTCTTCGAACGAGACGAGCATCTCATCTTGAAAACGAGGCGCGTAATGAGAAGGTTCATAAGTAGGAACGTCGTCCGTGACCGGAAGATCGAACGCTAGGTAAGAGGAGAATCCGCCCTCAAGGACGACGACACGCTCATGTCCGATCCATTTAAATAACCACCACACACGAGCTGCATAAGGAAAACCATCGTCATACAAGACGACGAAGTCTTCTGGTGTCACACCATGCTGTTCCAGTGTGTGTTGCCACGCTTCTTTTGAAGGAAGCGGATGCCGACCGCCGACCTCATCGACGGGACCGGAAAGGTCAGTCGTTAAATCCAGGTGCTGTGCACCTTCGACGTGTTGTTCCAAGAAAGCATTTCGTCCATATTCAGGTTGTTGCAAGTCATAGCGGCAGTCAAACCAGCGAATCTGATCCGTTCGGACGAGCTGTTGAAGATCTGCCATTTGAATCGTAGGAAACATGCCTCATCACCTTACCCTTTCTAGTGTTAATCATATGAAAGGTATCGCAGCATCGCAAGTCTTACCCTCATTTAAAAAAGGAGTCGATTTACCATGTCATGGAAAGAAACCTATCAAAAATGGGATCAGTTCGCTGATCTTGACAGTACATTAAAAGAAGAACTCGTCACGCTAGCGACGGATGACAAAGCAGCTGAAGAAGCATTCTATAAAGAACTCGAGTTTGGAACAGGTGGTATGCGCGGGGAGATTGGTGTCGGAACGAACCGGATGAATGTGTATACGGTTCGAAAAGCATCACAAGGGTTCGCAGCATTCATTAAAGCATCAGGAGAAGAAGCGGCAGCAAAAGGAATCGTCATCGCACACGATTCACGCCATTTCTCACCAGAATTTGCGCTGGAGGCGGCACGGACGCTCGCAAGTAATGGCATCAAAGCGTATCTGTTCGACGGTCTACGTCCGACACCAGAACTTTCGTTTGCGGTTCGGTCTTTACAAGCAGCGGGCGGGATCGTCATCACAGCGAGTCACAACCCACCAGAATACAACGGATATAAAGTGTACGGAGACGACGGTGGACAACTTCCACCAAAAGAAGCGGATGAACTCGTATCGTACGTCAGTCAAATCGAAGACGAGCTGTCGATTGAACTTGAGCAAGAAGAAGTCCTTCGTGCGAACGGTTTAATCGTCCGTGTCGGCGAAGAACTTGACGAAGCGTATCAAGAAAAATTACAGACGATTCGTGTCTTACCTTCAATCCAATCGGAATTAGCGGATCCACTAAAAATCGTTTTCACTCCACTTCACGGAACAGGACTTGTACCGGTAACAGAAGGCTTGAAACGGTATGGATTCGAACACGTGACAGTCGTTAAGGAGCAAGCAGAGCCAGACGGTGCATTCCCGACCGTGACGTCACCGAACCCGGAAGAACATGCTGCCTTTAAACTGGCGATCGAATACGGAGATCGTACAGATGCCGATATCTTGATTGCGACGGATCCCGATGCTGACCGTGTCGGAGTAGCAACACGTGATGCAGACGGAGAATGGACAGTCTTGACAGGGAATCAGACGGGGGCATTGTTGCTTGACTACATCCTTTCACAAAAAGCGGCGCAGGGGACACTGCCAGCGAACGGATTTGTCGCGAAGACGATCGTTACTTCAGAACTAGGTGCGTTGATTGCACGTCATTATGATCTCCATGTCGAGAACACGTTGACAGGCTTTAAGTTCATCGGGGAAAAAATCAAACAATACAATGCATCGGGTCAATATGAGTATCTCTTCGGCTATGAAGAGAGCTATGGATATCTCATCGGGGACTTCTGCCGCGACAAGGATGCCGTCCAAGCGTGCTTGTTAGCTGCTGAGATGGCTGCGTATCACAAAAAAGAAGGACGGACGCTCTATGAGGCATTACAGTCGATTTACGAGCAGTTCGGATACTTTGAAGAGTCACTCCGCTCTCTGACGCTCAAAGGGAAGGATGGCGTGGCACAGATCGGTCGTATCATGGATACGTTCCGTGAGAATCCACCAAAACAAGTGGCTGGAGAACAGGTCGTCTTGTTCGAGGATTATGATGCAAGCATCGCTCACGATCTGAAGACACATCAACCTTCACCAATTAACTTGCCAAAATCCAACGTACTGAAGTTTACGCTCAGTGATGGATCGTGGTTCTGCCTTCGTCCATCGGGCACGGAACCAAAAATTAAGTTCTATTTCAGCGTCACGTCACCAGATGCTGCTGAGACGACACGAAAACGTCAGCAAATCGAAGATGAAGTCATGCAGGAAGTCGAGCAAATTCAATAAGTCCTAAACAGGATTCCGTCGATGGCGGAATCCTGTTTTTTGTCTTAGAGCATTGAAAAGTGAAATTCGTGCAACCGTTACCATTTCGAGGTACAGTAAACGAGATAGAGTTCATACGATAGAGGAGTGGAAGAAACATGGAACGGATTCAGCTAACAGAAGATTTATCATTCTCACGCATTATTCATGGCTTGTGGCGATTGAATGAATGGGAAATGACGAAGGAAGAGCGTCTTGAATTGATTGAAGCATGCCTTGCTTTAGGAATTACGACGTTTGATCACGCAGATATCTATGGCGATTATACGAATGAACGCTTATTCGGGGAAGCTCTTGCCTTAAAACCGGAATTACGTGACCGGATGGAGATCGTCACGAAGACGGGCATCAAGATGAAAGGGAATCATTTCTCGGATCAGTCATTATCGTTCTATGATACGACGAAAGAGCATATTATCAAACAGGTCAATCGTTCCCTGCAAGAACTCGGTGTCGAGTACGTCGATACGTTGTTGATTCACCGTCCAGATCCATTGATGGATCCGAACGAGATTGCAGAAGCGTTCGTTGAGCTGAAGGACGCGGGTAAGGTACGGACATTCGGTCTATCGAACCATACACCTGCACAACAGAGTCTTATACAATCACGCTTACCGTTCATGCTCGTGACGAACCAACTCGAGTTATCGGTTTCGGAACTGAAACATTTCGAGGATGGATCCGTCGATCTGTGTCATGAAAATGAGATGCCATTGATGGCATGGAGTCCGCTTGCGGGCGGTCGTCTCTTTAAGGACGAGCGATACGCACCGTTACGTGAAAAATTAGCTGAGATCGCTGAAAAGATCGGGGCAAAAGAAATCGACGAAGTCGCATATGCATGGTTACTTAAACATCCAGCACGTATCATGCCGATCGTTGGTTCTGGTAAGATTGAACGCATCGAATCTGCTGTTCGTTCGACGAAGCTGTCGTTGACGCGCGAGCAATGGTTTGAGATTTTGAAGGCATCACGAGGTCGTGATGTCGATTAATCTAGACTGTGAGACAGAAATAAACGCATAAAGTATTTTCTGTTTAAGAAATGAAGCGAGAGGATCGACCAGTACACGATCTGGAAACGATCCTCTCTTTCGTTTATGAATAGAGTAACAGTAAACAAAAAAAGTCCCATCTCAAGGGGGAGGAGAGATGGGAGATCTATGAGGTTAAGCTTCTAAGCGAAGCATCTCCTGACGATATTTATCTAAACGATCTTTACTTGCTGACATGCCAGCTTGGTCATTGGCTTGAATCGCATCGAAGAGCGTACTGAGCTCATAATCGATTTCGAGACGTAGCACTGGAATTCGCTGCTCTGCATCTTGTCTACGGAAAGCTTCAATTACTTGTTTCATCTCGGCCACGCTCCTTTGTAATTTGTCAGATAATTCTGATTTTTATTAGTATACTTGATTATTCCCGGATTGACTAGTGCTAAACCTCAAAAAATCTAAAAAAACACACTTGAAATCCTAACGGTTTCAAGTGTGAAAAATTCATTCTGGAATGCTGAAACGTGCTTCTAAACGATGTTGGACGCTTTGAATAAGTGTTGACATGATCCAGTAAATTGCAGCGGAGAACAAAAGTAGCGGCATGACGAGGTATGTCGTCGCTGAAATCTGGTCAGAGACGTACGTTAATTCCTCGACAGCAACGATCGTACCAAGTGATGTCGACTTGATGATATCGATGACAGAGTTCGAAAGCGGTGGAATCGCCCGAGATAGTGCTTGCGGCAAGATAACGTCCTTGAATGTCTTGCGACGCGGAATTCCAAGTGAGTCAGCAGCTTCCCATTGTCCACGATCGACAGAGGAGATGGCAGCGCGGAACGATTCCGAAATATATGCGGAAAAGTGAAGCGACAAACCGAAGGCAAGCGCTTGGAATCCAGTCAATTGAAGCGTGACGAGACCATTATAAAGAATCAAGATTTGCAACAAGAGTGGCGTTCCGCGGAAGAACGAGACGTATAAACGTGCAAAACCGCTGAAAACGGCAACGCGGCTATCACGCATGACGGCAAGAATCAACCCGAGAATAAGCGCAAAGACGATGGCGAGACCACTTGCTAGAAGGGTCGTGCCAATCGCCTTTGCGTAGACGTCCGAGTTATCTCGGACGATCGTCAGTAATTCACTCACTTACTGATATCCTCGTTGAAGTACTTCTTACCGATTTTTGCAAGAGTGCCGTCTTCTTGCATCTCAGCGAGTGCTTTGTTGAAGTCTTTTGTATACTTGCTATTTTTCGCCATCATGAAGCCAGATTCGTTCTTATCGAACGTCTCACCGACAGCTTTGACTTTATAACCCGCTTTTTTCAACTCCGTCAAAACGAAGAGGCGATCGTTCATGGCTGCATCAACACGACCTGCTTCAAGATCTTTTAAGACTTGGTTCGCACCTTTGTAGTATTTCACTTTCGCGCCAGCTTCTTCAGCCGTTTTGGCATAGAGTGAACCTTGTGTCGAACCGACTGTCTTTCCTTTTAAGTCGTCGAGTGTTTTGATGTCGTTCGTTTTATTGTTGACGATGATCGTTGAGCCAGAGACTGTATACGCATCAGAAAAAGCGTACTTTTCTTGACGCTCAGGTGTGATACCCATTTGGTTCGCAATGACATCGATTCGTTTTGAATCGAGTGCCGGGATGAGTCCTTTAAAGTCCATCGCTTTGTAATCGACTTTATAGCCAGCACGTTTTGCGACTTCGTTCATGACATCTACGTCATAACCCATCAATTTTCCTTTTTCTTTGTACGTGAATGGTGGGTATGTTGCTTCCGTTCCGACTGTAATGACTTTTGACTCTTTACCAGAACCTGCGTTGTCGTTCGAAGCGCCGCATGCTGCAAGCACCCCCGCTGTCGATAATGCTGCTACAGCTAATTTCAAACCGTGTTTCATAGCGCTCTCTCCTTTTATAAATGAATGATTTCAATTCCTAGTTTTCGAATAGGATTAATTTTAAGCTACAAGCAGTATCATACAAAGTTACAGGAACGTCTGTCAATAAAAAAAGACTGCCCTTAAATGGACAGTCTGAAACATCATAACTGATCGATGATGTGATTAACGAATCGTTGCTTCTGTTGAAGCATCGAAGAAGTGTGCTTTTGTCATATCGAAGAAGAGATCAAGCTGTGATCCCATCTCGACATGTGAACGTGAATCGACACGTGCCGTGAATGCTTGTTGTCCGACTTTTGAGTAGAGATAAGACTCTGCACCCATCAATTCAGAAACTTCGATATGCGCTGGGAAACGATGTGCTGTTTTAGTGTCTTGGTAGATCAATTCCGCATGGATGTCTTCTGGACGAATTCCGAGGACGAGATCTTTATTCGTGTAACCGCGGTCGCGGAGAACTTTCATTTTTCCTTCTGGCACTTCGAATTTCTCTTCTGTTCCTGAAACCTGGAAGAGACCGTCTTCTGCCAGTTTACCTGTCAAGAAGTTCATCGATGGTGAACCGATGAATCCAGCAACGAACATGTTATCCGGGTGATCATAGACTTCCTTCGGCGTACCGACTTGTTGAATGATTCCGGCTTTCATGATGACGATCCGTGTCGCAAGCGTCATCGCTTCCGTTTGATCGTGCGTGACGTAAATCGTTGTCGTCTCAAGACGTTTGTGTAACTGAATGATTTCCTTACGCATTTGTACACGTAATTTAGCATCCAAGTTCGAGAGCGGCTCATCCATTAAGAAGACTTTAGCATCACGAACGATGGCGCGACCAATCGCCACCCGTTGACGCTGACCACCAGAGAGTGCTTTTGGCTTCCGCTCGAGATACTCTTCAAGACCAAGGATACGAGCTGCGTTATCAACGCGTTGCTTGATTTCATCTTTCGGGAACTTCCGAAGCTTTAATCCGAACGCCATGTTATCGAAGACGTTCATGTGTGGATACAAAGCGTAGTTTTGGAAGACCATCGCGATATCGCGATCTTTTGGCGCTACATCATTCATGCGTTTACCGTCGATGATAAAGTCTCCACCTGAGATTTCTTCAAGTCCAGCGATCATCCGGAGTGTCGTCGATTTCCCACAACCAGATGGTCCAACGAAGACGATGAATTCCTTATCTTTAATATGCAGATTGAAATCATCAACCGCTTTTGCATCACCTGAGTAGATTTTATCGATATGTTCAAGACGAATTTCAGCCATGTGTAGTTCCCCCTAATGTAAATGATGAAATAATAACGCTTACAAGAAATAGTATAAAAGAAGTCAGGTAGTCTGCCTATGGACAACCTGACTAAATGCAAACGTTTTCAATTAGGCATCATGCTACAAGTAGCAAGGTATAAAGGAAAGTAGCTCCTTCAAACGACCGGACATCGATTTCTGTCTGTTCCGTTAAGCGGTCAAGTCGATACTGGAGACTGTTCCGATGTAAGTATAGATGTTTTGCTGTCAAAGAGACATTCAAGTTAGCTCGGCAAAAAGCGAGGATCGTCTCACGAGACTCTGGCTCGAGGGACAGAACGAACTGGTCGACGAGTGTCGCGCGGTACTGGTCATCTAGACTTGCAAGACGAGTCATGGCAGGTAAAAAACGTTCGATTTGCATAGAAGGGACGGAGGTGAGCGCTGCTTGTTCGAGTTGGAATTGAACGGCAATGTCGCCGGTAGTACGCTGTTGACCAAGCAACACCTTACCATCGAGCACAAAATCAGATTGTAGTGCTAAAAATAAATCGTGTAGTTCTGCCTCAATAACGAATTCTTCTCGTTCGATGATCGTAAAACGATGAGTACTGAAAGGAATGAGCGTACTCGTCTGCGAAAAGAAAGAGGAGAGCAGCTGTTGAATTTCCTCACTCGTACGTTCATCAGTGGGATTAAATAAAAAGTGGACAAGTCGAAATGGTCGATCTTCCACAGCATGAGCAGATTGGAGACGTTCTCGCCATAAATCGATATCTGACCGCGACGTCGTGATGATGCGCTCGGCAAATACATCAAGCAGTTGTTGTTCACGGTCGGATATGGCAGTCGTCTTGATCCCAAAACAAAGCCCATCTGTAAGACGATATACGCTATACTGTTCCTGGCAATACAGATTCGGATCGGTCGTAAGCTGGTCATTGAATACAGTCATCAGTTGTCGTAACACACGGCATCACTCCTAAATCGTACATAACTAACTATCTCGACTTTACCATAAGTCGAAAATCGGAAGGAATGATAACTTATGTCAGACACTTTGTTAATCGTGTTGAAGCTTGTTGGAATCGTCATCATCGGTGCTCTTATCGGAGCGGTCACGAACCATTTGGCGATCCGAATGTTGTTTCGACCACTTGAACCGAAATACATTGGAAAATTTCGCGTACCATTCACGCCTGGTCTGATTCCAAAACGACGGAATGAACTGGCAGCAAATCTCGGACGGACGGTCGTCAAGCATCTCTTGACGCCAGAAGGGATCGGGAAACGTCTCGCATCACCAACTGTTCGTGGAGCCGTCACGCGTCTTGTCGAACAAGAAGTCATGAAATGGACACGCTCGGAAGAGACGACAGGAGCATGGATCAGTCGCTTCATTGATGAACCAAAACAACGGATCCAAGGGAAAATCAGTTATCACTTGGAGCAGGAGTTTTCGCGTCTGATGAATAAATGGCGGGAGCAATCCGTACGCGACTTGATCGGAGCAAGCGGAGAACAAAAAATCGAAGAAGTCATGCCGCGACTCGTCGCATCCGTATTACACCAAGCAGAAGCATACTTTGACGGACCAGAAGGACGTCTACAACTCGAGGAAACCGTTGCTCGTTTCATCCAACAGCGACTGGGTGGCGGGATGTTCGGGATGTTGCTCGCAAATGTCAACATCGTCGATATGATTCAGCCGGAGCTGAAAAGGGTACTTCAATCAGAGTCGACGTCTCAGTTCATTCTTGCCTTATTACGTCAGGAATGGCAAAAGGGACTGGATCGTCCGCTTTCATCCTATATGACGGAAGAGACGGAGTTGCGGATTCGACAGACCGTCAAAGAACAAGTCATGGCACGTTTACCGATTGAGTCGATGCTTGATACACCGCTACGCGTCTGGTTGAATCCACTCGAGTCACAATTACTCGAGCAACATGTCCCTGTCATCATCGATCATCTATTCGAACGGACGACGAATCAAATCGGGCAGATCCTTCAGACGCTCGATCTCGAAACAATCGTTCGAGAAGAGGTTGATTTGCTTGATACTGCGTATCTCGAGGAAATCGTCTTATCGATTTCCAAGCGGGAATTCCGTGCTATCACTTGGCTTGGAGGGTTGTTAGGTGGTTTAATTGGATTGATACAGGCGGGGCTTTATCTCGTCTAAACAAATTGGAGGTTTTACTCATGGCAGAAACAAATTTATACGATCACGCGTACACGCTGGAGCGTGCATTACGCGAAACTTCGGAGTACACGACATTAAAAGATTTGTATACGCAAGTTAACGCAGATCCGGAATCAAACGAATTGTTCGCGTCGTTCCGTAACATCCAACTCGAATTACAACAAAAACAGATGCAAGGTGAAGAAATTACACCAGACGATATGGCATCTGCACAAACAAAGATGCTTGAAGTACAAAACAATCCATTGATCAGTCAGCTGATGCAAGAAGAGCAACGGATGCATACGATGCTGACGGAAGTCACACAAATCATCATGAAGCCGTTAGAAGAACTCTACGCGCCGATGATGGAGCAACAAGACGACGTGCAATAAGTAAACAAAAGGAAGACGTGCCGATATAGCGCGTCTTCCTTTTTTAGTATGGTTTAAGATGAAGCAGGAACGATTCGTGGTAAGTAAGCGCGCTCGAAATGAATGAGACGACCTGAACGTGTGACGCGAGCTGCATGATGGGCATAACCGCTTTCATTCAAGCGTCTAATCCCTTCTTCTCGTGCCTGACCATCCGTCTCTGCTTCAAAGACGTCATCGAGTAACGTTTCACCACGATCTGAAAAGACTGTAATCGTATACTGCATACTTGTTCCCCCTTGTCTGATTGGTCTTGTACTCAGTATAATGAATCAATATTCATTTCACAAGCGTAAGTCCAAGTCCTGCCACGTCAACTGTCTCGCAGCGGGAGGAGCTGTGAGGTGACTGACCGTCATACCAATCAAGCGGATTGGTCCATCGAAGGTAATGCTATTGAACAGTTTCGTTGTTTCCTCAAGTAATCGTTCTTCGTCCGCCGTCTCTTCTGCAAACGTATGCCGTTTCGAGCGTGACTGGAATGTGTCGGTCTTCCACTTGATCGTAATCGTTCGGCAGACGAGTTCTTTTTTTTGAAGACTTGCAATGACAGATTTTGATTCTCGAATCAACGTCGCAAATATCGTATCGATATCCTCCGTATCTTCTTCAAAGGTAGTCTCAGAACCAATCGATTTTCGCTCGCGTTCCGGACGAACTGGTCGTTCATCGATTCCATGCGCCATCGCATGTAGTTCCGTTCCCCGTTCGCGTCCAAGCAAAGCCCGCAATTGTTCGACGGGCATTGCTTGGACATCTGCGACGATTTCAATCCCTTGTTTTCGTAACGCTTGTTCCGTGACTTTTCCGACGCCATGTAAATCTCCAATTTTCAATGGAGACAAGAAACGGAGAACTTCTTCTGGTGGAACGACGGTCATCCCGTTTGGCTTTTCGTATCCGGAAGCGACCTTCGCGACGAGCTTAGAGTTAGAGACACCGGCAGAGGCTGTCAGACCCGTTCGTTCTTTAATTTGTTTCAGGATATATTGCGCGATATACGTCGCACTTTTTTGATCGAAATAATTTTCCGTGACGTCAAGATACGCCTCATCAAGCGAGAGCGGCTCGACGAGGGGGGTCACTTCTCGGAAAAGCGCCATGATTTGCGCACTGACAGCCCGGTAGACGTCAAAGCGGGGGCGAATGAAGACCGCACGAGGGCACAGCTGAAAGGCGCGTCTTGACGGCATCGCGCTATGGATGCCGTATTTCCGTGCTTCATAGGAACAGGTCGCTACGACACCACGGGCATGAGGCGGTCCACCGACGACGACGGGAACACCTTTTAATCGAGGACGATCGCGTTGCTCGACGGAAGCGTAAAAGGCGTCCATGTCAATATGAATAATTTTTCGTTCCATCGGACAAGCGTCTCCTTTCAGTAGATATGATACAATTAGTATAACGAACTTATGTTCTGATATCTATTTTTTTGGTCGACTGTTCTTTGGCATCCGTACAAGAGCGCCTAACCATCCACGCCAGCGCATCCAGTAGAAGATGCCACCGGTCGATAAAAAGATTAGACCGAGGGATATGGCGTAGCCGTATTTCCAGTCTAATTCCGGCATGATTTTAAAGTTCATCCCCCAAATCGCACCGAGGGCCATCGTCGGTGTCGCGACGGCAGTAAAGATCGTTAATGCCTTCATAATCTCGTTTCCTCGGAAGTTCGAAACGGTCGTTGATAAGTCGAGCAGGACTTCAATGTCTTTTTGGTAGTGTTCAATGAGCATCAACAGACGGCGGACACGTTTCGTAGCTAGTTTCAAGGAAATGTCATCAAGATACGTTTCTTCCTCGAGAAACGACTCTTCGCCAGCCATGACGAGTTCTTGAAATGGAACGATCAAATCGGACCAGTTCTCAATCGTGTCACGTAACGCGAAGATGCTATCAAGCGAATCTTCATTGATGCTGCCGCGTAGTTCATCTTGTCTTGAAAACAGTTCTGTCTCAAACTGATCGATACCGGCGAAATACGTATTCAACTGTAAAGCGAGAATCGTATAAAAAGCCGCGAATGGATGCGCGGGAGAATAGGGTGCGACTAGGGACACGATTGAATCCGACAATCCGATCGTGATCAGTTTTTCTTTCGTTACATAAAAGTAAATCGAGCGACGGTCACTTTTGTCGACAGGATTTTGCCATGTGACGACAGCACCATAAAGAACCCCTTTTTCTGAACGCGTGAAGTTCATATCTTTCGATCGCAACTGCGTGATCCAGTCCATTTCGGATTGGTCGACGGCAGCCGTCGGAAATATTTGTTCATAGTCAGCTAAATCGAGATAGCGGGACCAATTAAATTGAGGTTCCAGTTCCATGTTCATGACTCCCATATAGTAGAATGAAATAGTATATGCCTTAAGTGTAGTCAATGGAATATAAAAAAGACACCTATTTTACAGATAAAGGACGTGTTTCAAGAATGAAAGGAATCGGGAAGTTAGCAGTTGGAGAAACGCTCGATCAACGAGCGATGATCAAGCAAGCAGTCAAAGGAATTGCAGCAAATGGGAAACCATACCTGACGCTCATCTTGACGGATAAGACAGGCGAAATCGAGACGAAGATGTGGGATACGAGTGACCTTGAAAAATATGCGCCAAAGTCAATCGTTCATGCTGCTGGAGAAGTCATGGACTATCGAGGACGGACACAACTGAAGCTCAAACAAATTACGGTCCTAGAGGAGACGAATGTCGAGGACTATGTTCAATCAGCACCTATTCCACGAGAGCAGATTGAGACGGAAGTACTCGCGTTCGTAGAATCGATTCAAAACAGTGACATGAAAAAGCTCGTCAAACATTTGATCACTTCACGATTTGACGCCTACTTCACGCATCCGGCAGCGGTCAAGAACCATCATGCCTTTTACTCGGGACTGTCGTACCACGTCCTTTCGATGTTGCGCTTAGCGGATCAAATCGCTCAACTCTATCCGACCTTAAACCGTGACGTGCTAATCAGTGGCATCATTCTACACGATTATGCGAAAATCAAGGAGTTATCCGATCCGGTTGCACCGGAATATACGTTGCCTGGTAAACTCGTCGGTCATATTACGATGATGGTAGCGGAACTTGAAAAAGTCGGAGCAGAATTACAAATTGACGCAGAAATACTGACTGTCTTGCAACATCTCGTCTTAAGCCATCATGGACGACCGGAATGGGGATCTGCTGTAGCACCACAAATGCGTGAGGCTGAAGTCTTGTTCTTGATCGATAACCTCGATGCGCGAATGACGATGATGGATCGTCTTCTGGAATATGTCGAACCGGGACAGTTCTCAGAACGATCATTTGCACTAGACAATCGTGCTTTCTACCGTCCGAAGCTATAAGGGGGAAGAAAGATGAAGACGAAGTTGTTTGATACGGTTCAACTCGGAACGTTGACATTCCGCAATCGGGTCATTATGGCGCCAATGTGCATGTACAGTGCAAAAGAAGATGGACTCGTGACGGATTGGCACGTCACACACTATGCAACCCGTGCAATGGGAGGCGTCGGTGGTGTCATTTTAGAAGCGAGTGCTGTCACGCCAGACGGTCGCATTTCAGCTGGGGACCTTGGGATTTGGTCAGATGCACATATCGAAGGATTACAACGAATCGCACAGCAAGTCAAAGCAGCGGGCGCAAAAGCGGGGGTCCAACTGGCCCATGCCGGGCGTAAAAGCACGACGGCAGAACCACCCGTCGCACCGAGCGCTTTACCGTTTGATGATACGTATATGCATCCACATGCATTGACACTTGAGGAAATCGCGACAATCAAACAACAGTTCATCGATGCAGCATTAAGAGCGGAACGAGCAGGATATGACTTCATTGAAATCCATGGCGCACATGGTTATTTATTGAACACGTTCCTCTCTCCGTTATCGAATATTCGAGAAGACCAGTACGGCGGATCGACTGAAAATCGGATGCGCTTGTTGTTAGAAATCATTGATGGAATTCAAGCAGTCTCACAGCTCTCGATTTGGGTCCGAATTTCAGCAGCGGATCACGCAACAGGGGGAATGACGGCGACGGATTATATTCCACTTGCGAAAGAACTAGCAGCACGTAACATCGACCTACTCGACTGTAGTTCAGGTGCTGTCGTCGCCAATGCGGTACCTGAAGTGTATCCGGGCTATCAAGTGAGCTATGCGGAAGAATTGAAACGAGAGACAGGCATGGCAACAGGAGCGGTTGGATTGATTACGACAGCAGCTCATGCAGAAGAGATCGTCCGTAACGGTCGAGCAGATATTGTCCTGCTCGCCCGTGAACTTCTTCGCCAACCTTATTGGGTCTATCATGCGGCAGCCGAACTAGGAGATACGGTCGCCTTGCCAAAGCAATACGAACGAGCTCCGATTCGAACGGTTCGCTAATTCCTCACTCTATGAAAAACAACGTAAAAAAGGAAGCCGTCATGGCTTCCTTTTTTTGATTATTGCTGTTGTTGCATCATTTGTTGTTGCATTTGTTGTTGTTCTTGTTTGTCTAGATCGAAAGCGTCTTTGAAATCTTTGTTTTCGACTTTGACATTGTATTCTTTCATGAGTGAACGATAAATATCGTTCGGGTTGACTTGTGCTGCTTTTTCTTCAGCAAGTGCTTTTTTAATACGTGCTTTTTCTTTATCGAGCGTGAAGTTTTTCTTCTCTTTACGATCGACTACTTTGATGATGTGATAGCCGAACTGTGTTTTGATCGGATCGGAGATTTTACCTTCAACGCCATCCTTGAACGCGTAATCTTCGAATTCCTTGACCATCTTACCTTTTGTGAAGTACCCGAGGTCTCCACCTTTTGCACCGCTACCTGTATCTGTTGATTTTTCTTTTGCAAGTTTTGCGAAGTCTGCGCCTTTATCCAATTGCTTTTTGATGTCTTTTGCTTCTGACTTTTTCGCAACAAGGATATGGCTTGCTTTGACTTCGACTTTTTCTTGATCGAAACGCTCTTGGATTTCTTTATCTGTTACTTTGGATTTCGCAGATTTTGCTTCTGTTAAGAGCATTTGTGTGCGAAGTACTTTTTCGAATTCTTTTTCGTTCTTGATTCCAGCAGATTTCAGTGTTGAGCTGAACTGCTCTTTATCCGGGAACTGGTCTTTTGTTTTCTTGACTTCTGCTTCGACTTCTTTGTCCGTGACTTCCTTACCGTATTTCTTTTCAAGCAATTTGTTCATCGTTTGCTGGAAGGCGATTTGAGCACCAGCTTTTTCGTATGCTTCATCTTGGACGTCAGCCTTGTTGACTTCGCCACCTTTGTAATTGATGACGGCTTCGTCATTTGATCCACATGCTGCTAACGTAAATACACTTGCGACTGCTGCTGCGCCTAGCAATTTCTTTTTCATACATACACCCCTAATTTACCATTTATTTCAACCGTTTTATCATATCATATTCTCGTTTGGTTGACAGCTGTATCTTGTCATGCCAAGAGATACTTGCTCTTTTCCATGCTATCACATCCAGGTAGTCGGGTGAGGATAATTTTTATGGGAAATTGTGAGGGAAATAACACTCTTGAGACATAGTAGTAATGTCCCTGTCATGAGGAAATAAGACCTAAAAAAAGCATTCTAGCTGAAGGCTAAAACGCTTTTGATGATAGTATGCTTATGCTTTTTTTATCGAGTCCATGACAGGATCTTGCGGACGGCGATCTGCTTCTTCCGTGATCATCTTCGATGTCTCGGCAAAGATGTCCATGAAGCTGTCTCCGTACAAACGACGCACGATTGCAGAAATATCCGTCAGTTCTGGGAACTTACCGTACAATTCCTGAAGAGGAAGTGATGCGCGGAAGACGCCATTTTCTTCGGGACGGAATGCTTGGATCGTCTCGAGTAAAAGCGATTCGCCTGCCGGTGTCAACTGGACATAGGTATTTCGTTTATCAGTTTCCTTTTTCGAGAACGTCAACAATCCGCGGTCCTCTAACTTCTTCGAGAAGTTGAATGCCGTCGAGACGTGCATGACACCATACTTCGCGATCTCAGAAATCGAGGCACCACCTAGGGCATGCGAAATCCATAAAATATGGTGTTCGTTGATGTTCAGATCAAAAGGCTTGATCCAATTTTGCCAATCTTTTTCTACCGTTTTCCATAGTGCTTTGCTTAATTGGACAATTTTATGGCTATACAATAATGCTTCTTGTCCAGGATATAACTTTTCGTGTTCCATATCTGACTCATCCTTTCGAAAGGTGACAATGGCTCAAACGCGCAAAATGCAAACTATACAAAAACAAATCGAAGCAACGGATCTTACTTTTGTGGAGAAAGCTGGTCTGCTTCCTGTTTCGCTTCATCAGCGAGAGACTGGATCTTCGTGAGCGATGCTTGGACTTCCGTTTGGTATTCCGAGACGCTCTGCATGACTTCTTCCTTGAAGTGCATACCAGACGCTTTTGCTGTCTCTACTAAGTTCTTGCCCTCGTGGGTCAAATCCTGCACATTCGTTACGATTGTAGAATAAGAATTTCGACGTTGATGACCGTTCGAAGAGTCGCTTTTCGTACCTTGGCGAAGCGCCTTCAGACCATAAAAAGTCACAAGTGTTAGCGTAGCACCAAAAGCGACCCAGTTACGGGCGGGACGCTTCGACATGATAAACCTCCTTTTTAATATTAAAATATTTGTTTCATATTATTTTACCGAAAATTGAATGAAAGAAACCTATTTCGGCAATATTTTTCTAAGGAGAGAAGAAAAAGAACAGCCTTAGATATGCGAAGCGATTGAATTTGCGAGCTCAGCCAATTCTTCTGCCGTATACTCGTCGTTATGGACTTCCCACTTCGCGCCGAATCCGTCTTGCTTATCGTGACGAGGAATGAGATGCAAATGGAAGTGTGAGACTGATTGACCGGCTACTTTTCCTGTATTGGATAGAAGGTTCATACCAGCTGCCTCTGTCTCTTGTTGAAGCGCACGGCTGATTTGCGGAATCGTCGCAAACACGTCCTGTGCCTGTTCAGGCGAGAGATCATACATATTATCGGCATGCTGTTTTGGGATGACGAGCGTATGTCCTTTCGTCACTTGTGACAAGTCGAGGAAGGCGAGAACGGTTTCGTTCTCAAATACGATATGACCAGGAACTTCTTTGCGAGCGATTTTACAGAAGATACATGATTCTTTTTGCATGGAACAGTCACTCCTTTGGGTAAGATAATATTAGTATACGGAAAGTTTCCGCCTTCCGCACGATTGACAGTCAACTTGAACCCGATACACTTAAGACCATACAGCTAATGGAGAAAAAGGAGCGAAGTGCATGGCATCACGAATAGCCTCAACGGCACAGAAAAAACGAAAACGACGTTTACTCATTGGTAGCGCCTTCATCGCCTGTCTGTTTTTGTTAGTTGCCTTTTGGTTTGGGCGCAACATGCAAGAGGCGGCAAAAATGGAGAAAACGGACGAGCGGCTTGCTACTCTATTGAAGGAAAAGGATCAGCGTGGATTCCAACAACTAGTCACGATGAACGGTAAGTCACTACCGATGAGTGAGGCGACACGACTCATTACTTGGTTGACGACTGAATCAGAACGAACGGACCGGGTCATCGCACAAGTCAAACAGGATCAAGACTCTGGTAAACAAGTAAAGGCACATCTGTTTTCGTTACAAGAAGAAGATGGATGGCTTTGGTATGATCGGTACTCTCTCGATGTGAATCCTCAACGATTATCCGTTTCAAGTGATGTCCCTAAAACAGAAGTATCATTAGACGGGGAAGTCATTGGAACGATGGATGGAACATCACTAGAAATCAAGCGTTCTCCAGGAGAATACGATGTTCAAGTAAGTGCGGAACAATCAGGACAGACCGTCCAGGAATCAAAGACTGTACAACTCGGAGATGAACCGAACGCGACAGTCGACTTTAAATTGGCTGATCGGTTCAATACGACCGTTTCGAACGAATATGCAGTCGATATCAAAACATTACTTGAGACGGAAGTGAAAGCGCGAACTGGAAAAAGTATCAATACGATGACGGGCTATCTCGGACGTTCGCGTGATTCGTTCGAGAATACGTTCGGTACGCCTGATTCGACTGTTGCCAACCGAGCACGATACGATGGATATGAAGTGACCTATCAGTCGGGTCAGGTGCAAGAATTGTTGATCCGATTGAATAAGACTCCGGATGAATTGGAAGCTGTCGCTGGAAAACCAGAACGAAAGAAGCGAGAGCAAGTCGGTACCGTTTGGGAATATCCGTCTAGTTTTCTCGAAGGTGTGTTCGAATGGTTGAACTTACGAGCAGAAAAACGAGTCGTCGAGCGAGAAGACGGCATGTGGTTACAATTAAAAGACTAAAAAAATCCTCGGACAGAACGTCCGAGGATTTTTGGTTATCGTTTATTCACCGCACGGAGAATGAACGATACGATAAGGATAAGAATGATAGCTCCGAGTAAAGCAGGAACGATTGCGAATCCGGCAACCATTGGACCCCAATCTCCAAATAATGCTTGACCGATGATTGCACCTACGAAACCAGCGATAATGTTACCGATGATACCGCCTGGAACATCTTTACCTAAAATCAAGCTTGCTAACCAACCAATAATACCGCCGACGATTAATGCCCATAAGAATCCCATTTAAAACACTCCTTTTCAATTTAAAATTTATGATTACTTGCGTACTGCCCGGAGAATAAGTGAAACGATGAAGATCAAGATGACTGCTCCGAGAATAGCCGGAATGACTGCGAAACCAGCGATTTTTGGTCCCATTGAACCAAAGATGGCTTGACCGATCATCGAACCGATGAAACCAGCGATGATGTTACCGATGATGCCGCCCGGTACATCTTTTCCAATGATTAAACTTGCGATCCAACCGATGAGACCACCAACGATTAATGCCCATAAGAATCCCATTTTTAAACAACTCCTCTACATATTAGTTTTACCTGTTTCCAGGCAGTTATAAACACGTGTGAAAGTGAAAAAAAAGAAATCATTCATTGAAAGGACTAGAAGATTAGACCACTTGATAGAGATTAAATGAACGATTCATCGTTTTCACTTTCGATTTGCATGTAAATCGTTTTCATATATTGATGTAACGATTACACTTAGAGTAATTGCCGAAAAAACAAGTATTAAAACATTATATTTTAAAAAATGAGGCACGAAGCTAGAAAGTCTAAGAAGATCTACCTTACGATGAGCTTAAAGGGAGTGGCAAACATGTTATTGGATATCAAAGGTTTATCAGGCGGATATGGATCGAAAACCGTCCTTCATGACATTAATATCGAAGTCGATCGGGGTGAACTCGTTGGTTTAATTGGTTTAAACGGTGCGGGGAAATCGACGACGATCAAGCACATCCTTGGATTACTACCAGTCAAGACGGGATCAGTTCGAATCAATGGATTGGATTTAGCAACGAATGAAACCGAGTATCGTCGTCAAGTCGCATATATTCCGGAACAGCCAATGTTATATGAACAGTTAACGTTGCGGGAGCATCTTCGTTTAATGGCGCAAGGATATGATGTCGAAGAGACGATTGCGACAGAGCGCGCGCAACATTACGCTGAACGACTTCGAATGACGAAACAACTCGAATGGTTTCCGAGTGTCTTTTCAAAAGGGATGAAACAAAAAGCAATGATCTTGTGCGCCCTTGTCACGGGGAGTGAATTGTTGATCGTTGATGAACCATTCGTTGGACTTGATCCACTGGCAATCCGAGAGTTGCTTCAGATTTTTAGTGAACTGAAGCAGGACGGTAAAGGAATTTTAATGTCAACGCATATCCTGGAGACAGCCGAGCGCCACTGCAACCGATTCGTTCTCTTACATGAAGGACATATTGCAGCGGAAGGGACAACGGCTGCTTTACGAGCTCGTTATGGACTACAAGATGGAACGCTGGATGATCTGTACGTTGCTGCGATCGAGGAGGCAGAACGATGAATAGCCAGTCCTTATGGAAGGAACGGTATCAGGCGGCGATGACGGAAACANNTGAAATATACACGATATATGGCGAATGGTGGACTGTTATTCACCGTCTACTTTGTTATTTTATACGCATTAGTCGTCTACGGTCGTTTCCTCGACCAACTCGATCCATCGTTTCCAGGTCGATTCGTCATGGCAGCCTTATTTCTGATTCTGCCGCTCTACCGGACAAGTCGAACGTTTCTTGTCGAGGCGGATCAAGTGTTTCTATTACCCGTGTTAGCGAAGTTATCCAGTTTCATGCAACAGGTGCGCGCATATAATGCGATTTTTGGTATCATCCGTGCCGTGATTCCGTTTTTAGCTGTCGTTGTTCTCTATGTTCGAACGGAACAGACGACACCACTTGAACTTGTTTTACTTGGAGCAGCACTTGCTTTGTTCGGAGCGGCTGCGAATTTATCCAAGCTTGAAGGCATCGCACATCGAACAGTGTTATTGTATGCATTTGGAGCAGCACTACTCGTCATCATCGATATGGCATGGATGTCGATCGTCGTTGCCTTGCTGTTAATGGTCGTCCTTCATCTGAAGCGTCAGGATCATCTCCCATTACGTGAATGGATTGCGCTCGAACGAGAATCACGTGATCGTTTTTATCGACTAGCCAACTGGTTCGTCGATGTCCCACATCTATCGGCAACGTATAAACACCGTCGTCTCTTAAGTAACATGGTCGAGCGGATTCCGTACCAAGCCCAGACGACATTCGATTATTTGTATGTCAAACAGTTCATCCGGAGTGGGGACGGCATCGGATTGATTGTTCGTTTAACACTGATCGGGGCTGTGTTCATGTGGTTGGCGAGCGGTAACGTTTGGTTCGTGGCACTTGCGATTCCTGCGTTTGGTGGATTAACGAGTTTTCAATTGGCGCCGTTTACGAAAGCAGTCGATCAGCATCTGTTGACTCGCTTATTGCCATTTGGGAATGCCGTACATGCTAAACGGAAAATCATCCGCTTCGCAGCAATCAGTCAATGCATCGTTTTGACGCTACTTGGATTCTTCTTAAGTGGATCCATGTATGTCGTTGGTGGGGCAGCTATAGCACTTGTAATTGGTGAATACTATGCCCGAAAATAATAAACAAGAAAGAGCCTACGCGATGGATGTTCATCGCATAGGCTCTTATTCGTTATGAACCATTAATTGACACGTTCGTTTGATAGATCTTCTTCTTCAACCATATGCAATTCCTTGCTGACAGGAGCAGGAAGATCGTAAGAAGCTTGACCATGTTCCGCGACGTCAAGACCACGGAGTTCATCTTCGCGTGTGATTCGAAGTCCGATCGTAAGGTCGAGGACTTTTAAGAAAGCATAACTTAAGACGCTGACGATGACGATAGCAAAGACGACACCAAGAGCTTGAACACCGAGTTGCGTGAAGCCACCCCCATAGAAGAGTCCTGCTTGTCCGATACCTGTGATTTCAACGAGTCGTGGTGAAGCGAAGAATCCAGTTGCGAGTGTACCCCAGATACCAGCGACGCCATGAACGGAGAAGGCGCAAAGTGGATCATCCACGCGACTTGCGAGAAGAATGCTCGTTCCATACGTGATCACACCAGCAAGGAAACCAATGACGACGGCTGCCCATGGTTCCACAAAGGCACAGGCTGCAGTAATGGCGACGAGTGCAGCTAATACACCGTTGATGATCGAAGGAATATCTGCGACGCGACGGTGCCAGAACGAGATGGC
The DNA here is from genome assembly GCF_002377745.1 of Exiguobacterium sp. UBA3491. Classification (NCBI taxonomy): domain Bacteria; kingdom Bacillati; phylum Bacillota; class Bacilli; order Caryophanales; genus Exiguobacterium; species Exiguobacterium sp. UBA3491. The sequence continues at coordinate 101,916 of NZ_DFQK01000010.1, read as the reverse complement.
AAGAGCGCCGAGGGCACCTGCTGCAGTCGCGAGTAACGTCGTCAAAGCAACGTAACTAAAGAATCCGTCGGCAATCGTTAATGTCGAACCAGCGTTGAAGCCGAACCAACATAACCAGAGGATGAAGGCACCGACGACAGAATAAATGACATTGTGTCCAAGCAACGGTGTTTTTTCAGCACCGATTCTTTTCTTAAGCAGTAAAGCAGCAACAAGTGCAGCAATCCCACCTTGTAAGTGGACGACCGTTGACCCGGCGAAATCTTGCATTCCGAGCGAACCAAGGAATCCACCTGCCCAAACGGAACGAGCAATGATCGGATAGATGATAGCAACGAAAAACGTTCCGAACAACAAGTAAACGGATAATTTAGCACGTTCTGCGAATCCGCCCCAAGCGATTGCGAGAGAGACGGCGACAAACGAGAGTTGGAAGAGGAACTTTACATCAATCGTGATGTTCGACCAATCAAGACTGCTGAATCCTCCATGTAAGAAGAATCCTTCTGTTCCGATAATGGAGTTACCATCACCGAACGTCAATCCGAATCCGATAGCCCAAAAGGCTAGAGCGGCAACTGAGAAGCTGATAATTTGTTTAACAGCGACGTGCCCCGCGTTCTTTGCCCGTAACATCCCTGTTTCCAGAAGTAAGAATCCGATTTGCATCGTAAAGACGAGCAGTGCTGCGAATAAGACATAAAACGTATCGACTGAAATTGCGAGTTGTTCCAGTTTCATTATCGTTCCTCCTTTATCCATTTAAAGTATGTGTTTACTTTAGACGGAAATACTTTAAAAGAAACGTGTTGTGTCAGAAAATCTGACATGGTATTTTTGTAGAAAGGAGTGACGGAGATGAAGTACCGCGAAAAAAAGGTGATGTCGATCGGAATCGTCTGTGAATTGACCGGCTTGTCAGAACGTCAGATTCGTTACTATGAGGAACGGAAATTAATCTTTCCAGAACGGACAAATGGAAAGACGCGAAAATATTCGTTTACGGATGTCGAGCGACTCGTCGAAGTCGCGGAAAAAATCGAGGATGGTTGGCGCACGCACGAAATTCGAGAAAAAGAACGTAAGGTAACGGAACAGCAACGTTCTGACTTAATTCGTGGTCAGTTAAACGCTGCATTCGGTCTTTACAAGAAACAGTGAACATTTCATGAACTGGTAACAGAACTGTCATTTTGTAAACGATTTATTGGCACAGACTTCTTAATTTCAGATATAATGTTTCTGTGTTCACAAACTTATCGTACGTTTTTTGGGGCGTTAGAACGAGTATAAAGGGGTAGTTATGATGAAGAAATTCAATGATACGTTTTTGCGGGCGATCCGTGGCGAGCAGATTGATCACGTTCCCGTCTGGTACATGCGACAAGCAGGTCGTTATCAAGCGGAATATCGTGAAATCAAGAAGACACGGACGCTTTTCGAGATCACGCATGACTCGGAGCTAGGCGCATATGTGACAGAACTACCTGTAAAACAACTAGGAGTCGATGCAGCGATTCTATATAAAGATATCATGACGCCACTTCCGTCGATGGGCGTTGATGTTGAAATCAAGAGTGGCATTGGTCCAGTCATTGCGAATCCGATTCGCACGATGGCAGATGTCGAAGCACTGCAACCGTTCAACCGTGAAGATATTCCGTACATTTATGAAACAATTCGTTTATTACGGGAACGACTTGAAGTGCCGTTAATTGGTTTTTCCGGGGCGCCATTTACACTTGCGAGCTATATGATTGAAGGTGGACCTTCAAAGGGATACCATAAAACGAAAGCATTGATGTATGGACAACCTGAAGTATGGCATGCCTTAATGGAGAAACTAGGTGACATGGTCATCGATTACATCAAATCACAAGTAGATGCAGGGATTCAAGCGTTCCAAATCTTTGATTCATGGGTCGGAACGACAAGCCGGAAAGATTATGTCCGTTACATCAAACCGACGATGGAACGCATTTTCACGGAACTAAAAGATACAGGCGTGCCGATGATCATGTTCGGTGTAGGGGCGAGTCATTTGGCAGAAGAGTGGCATAGCTTACCGTTAGACGTCGTTGGACTCGATTGGCGCTTATCGATCGATGAAGCACGTGAACGTGGGCTGACGAAACCCGTCCAAGGGAACCTCGATCCGTCTTATCTGTTAGCACCATGGGATATCCTTGAAGCGAAAGCGAAGGAGATTCTCGACATGGGAATGAAACAACCAGGGTTCATCTTCAACCTCGGTCACGGCATCTTCCCGGAAGTTGATCCAGAAGTATTGAAACGTTTGACTGCATTTATCCATGATTATTCGAAAGAAAAAATGGAGGTAGAAAAATGAAGACGTTAGGATTACTTGTCATGGCGTATGGTACGCCGTATAAACCTGAAGATATCGAGCGGTATTATACGCATATCCGCCGCGGACGCAAACCGTCTCCAGAAGCATTGGCAGAGTTGACGGAACGCTACGAAGCCATTGGTGGAGTCTCACCACTCGCACAAGTCACGATTGACCAGGCAGAAGAGCTGCACCGTCAATTGTCTGAGAAATATGCCGGTGAAATCGAGTTTAAGCTTTATCTTGGTCTAAAGCACATCGAGCCATTCGTTGAGGATGCTGTCGAGCAAATGGCAAAAGACGGCATCACAGAAGCGGTCACGGTCGTTTTAGCACCGCACTATTCGACGTTCAGTATTCGTTCATATAATGGTCGTGCGAAGGAAGTCGCAGATCAGCACGGTATTCGTCTCGCATCCGTTGAATCGTGGTACAAAGAAGAAGCATTTCTCGATTGGTGGGGGAAAGAAATCCGCAAGACGTTCGACGCTTTACCAGTTCCTGAAGAAAAAGCCGTTCTCGTCGTTTCGGCGCACAGTCTGCCTGAGAAAATCATCGCAAACGGCGATCCGTACCCAGAGCAATTGAAAGAAACTGCCGAATTGATTGCACAACGTGCCGGTGTACCGCATATGATCACAGGTTGGCAATCAGCTGGACAAACACCTGAGCCATGGCTCGGCCCTGATGTTCAGGATCTGACACGTGATGTTTACGAAGAAAAAGGATACGAAGCGTTCGTTTACGTGCCAGTCGGCTTCGTTGCGGACCATCTAGAAGTATTATTCGATAATGACTATGAGTGTAAAGTCGTCTGCGACGAACTCGGAATCCATTATGCGCGACCTGTCATGCCAAACGCGGATCCTGCTTTCATGAAAGCTGTCACGGAAGCCGTCGCGAAACAGGTGGGTAGTTATGTCCAGTAAACGTCTCGTCATCGTGGGCGGCGGTATTTCAGGACTTGCGGCCGCCTATTATGCAGAGAAACAGTTTCCGGAAATGAACATCACGTTACTTGAGGCAGAAGGTCGTCTCGGTGGTAAGGTGGCAACATATCGGGACGAAGGATTGACGATCGAGCGGGGACCAGATTCGTATGTCGCACGAAAACACGTACTGACGGATCTCATCGAAGAGATTGGATTAGGGGAGCAACTCGTTCGTAATAACACGTCGCAAGCCTATATATTGGATGCGCGAGGTCTCCACCCGATTCCAAAAGGTGCCGTCATGGGTATCCCGACGGATTTAGAGTTATTTGCAAAGACTTCTTTGTTGACGGAAGAAGAAAAAGCAGAAGTGTCAGAACGATTGCTTCACCCTGCTCCTGATTTGACGATTCCAGAAACAGATATCCCACTAGGAGAGTATTTGCGTCCGCGTCTTGGAGATGCGCTCGTCGAGAAGCTGATCGAACCGCTTCTTTCAGGCATTTATGCTGGTGATATCGACCGGATGAGTACGTTTGCGACCTACCCACAATTTGTTGCAAATGAACAAAAGGCAGGAAGTTTGTTTGAAGGAATGCGTCTCATGCGTCCGCTTGACCAAGAACAAGGTCCGACGCTCAAAGCGACAGGTCAATTTTTATCGCTCGCTACTGGACTCGAGTCTCTCGTCGAGCGGCTAGAAGAGGTGCTTGAACGGACAGAAATTCGTCTTGAGACACCACTTCGCTCGATTAAACGGGAAGAAGATGGGCGGTATCGTCTCGAAACGGATCATGGTCCAGAGTATGCCGATGATATTTTGTTGACGATTCCGCATCGCCAAATCGTGTCCCTGTTACCAGAAGCGACGCTGCCTGGGCTTGCGAACCTCTCGACACACTCGACGGCGACAGTCACGTTGATTTTCGATAAGGAAACAGCGTTGCCGATCGATGGAACAGGTTTCATCGTCAACCGTCAGGCACCGTATTCGATTACAGCGTGTACGGCGATTGATCAAAAGTGGAATCATGCAGCACCGAATCATACCGTGCTTCGTGCCTTCATCGGTCGTCCCGGAAAAGATGCACTCGTTCGTGAATCAGACGAAATGATTGAACGGGTCGTCTTAGAAGATCTTGAAGCCATCTGTGGTCGTCCGTTGCAACCGGAACGTGTCGTCATCAGTCGTCTATTAGACGGCTTACCGGCCTACACGGTAGGGCATGCACAGCGGATTCAAGAAGTGCGAGAAACCATCGCTTCGCACTATCCACACATTCATTTAGCCGGACTTGCTTATGATGGTGTTGGATTGCCAGACTGTGTAGCAGGTGTCAAAGCGACACTTGAACAAATGGCGTTACAACAACCGGAACCATGTCAAGAATCATGAAAGACCTAAACCTTTTTGAAGCCATTCGTGCTTTAAAAAGGTTTTTTTGTCTTCAAAAGAATGACACGGAAGGAAACGGGAATAGGAGACAAGGGACCAAAATCGAACAATACCGTTGAAACGGGAGGGAATCGTATGGTGGAAGTATGGAGTACGTTCACGATCATCATCGTCTACGGATTGCTCATCATGAATATCTTTGCGGTCCTAACGGTTATTTTTCTCGAACGGCGCGATATTGGTGCGACGTGGGCATGGGTGTTCATCTTGTATTTCGTTCCACTCGTTGGGTTTCTCGTCTATCTGTTTTTCGGAAGATTGTTGAAAAAATCGAATTTTTATCGTATTACGGAAGAAGAACAACTAGAACACGATAGACGGATTGCCTTACAGAAAAAAGAACTCGTGACGATGGGGCGGCACCCGATGATTCAAAAGCACCGGGATATGATTCGGATGAATCTGATGTCGAACGGTTCGTTACTCAGTCTCTCGAATCAACTGCAGATTCTTTCGGATGGAGAACAGAAATTCAATAGGATGATTCAAGATATCCGCCAGGCAGAACATGAAGTGAATATTCAATACTACATCATTCAGAAAGATCGCCTTGGGCTAGCGTTGATCGATGCATTAACCGAATGTGCTCGTCGTGGAATCAAAGTCCGTCTATTATACGATGCTGTCGGATCACGTAGTCTCAAACGGACGGATTTCAAAGATTTACTGGTACACGGGGGAGAAGTGTTCGCTTTTTTCCCGTCGACGATCGGTTTCGTTAATTTTCGCTTAAATAACCGCAATCACCGTAAATCCTGTATCATTGACGGTCGAATCGGCTACATTGGTGGATTTAACGTCGGTACGGAATATCTAGGTATCGACGAAAAGTTCGGCTACTGGCGGGATACGCATTTTCGCTTGAAAGGTGATGTCGTTCACGATCAGCTCGACCGTTTTATTCTTGACTGGAATCAAGCGAGTGACGTCTATACAGAAAAATCATTGTTCTACTACGGGACACACAGGGTTCAGAATATATTACCGATGCAGATCGTCACGTCGGGTCCGGATTCCCGTTCAGAATATCTGAAGCTTGCTTTGATCAAGATGATCAATGAGGCAAAGCGGACGATTTACATTCAATCGCCTTATTTCATTCCAGACACGAGTTATTTAGATGCATGTAAGGCAGCCCTTCTGTCTGGAGTGGAGGTGCGCATCATGATTCCGAATAAGCCGGACCATCCATTCGTTTACTGGGCGACGACAGCTGCTGTAGGAGAGTTGTTGTCGTACGGAGCTAAAGTCTACACGTATGAACCTGGATTTTTACATGCGAAGACGATTGTTGTTGATGGAGAGATTGCTTCAGTCGGGACGACGAATATCGATGCACGAAGTTTCCGTTTAAATTTCGAAATGAATACAATCGTCTATGATCAGGAAGTAGCAATTAAACTAGAACGGCTCTTCTTAGCCGATTGTGATGTATCAAAGCTCATGACGGTCGAGTCGTATGTTGCGCGTTCAAGAATGATCAAATTCAAGGAAAGTATTTCGCGTTTGTTGTCACCAATCTTGTAAACTGTGTTTACGACCAGTCAAAATGTGAAAAATGGTATAGTGGTATGGAAATAGAAAAAGAGGAGAGTGAAGACGATGGCAAATCCAATTAAATTACTCGTATCAGACATGGATGGTACCGTTCTTTCGGGCAAACAACGAATAGAACCGGAGACGATTCAGGCAATTGAAGCAGCACGCGAACAAGGTGTCGAGTTTGCAATTGCAACAGGACGTAATTACTTAAATGCTAAAGAATTGACGGATGCCGCAGGAATTCATTGTCCGATCATTGCTTCAAACGGGGCACGTGTGATGACCGTCGATGGAGAAGAGTTGAGTGCGACGACTCTAACGACAGAACAGGCACAGCAAATTTACGGCATCATTAGCCAGTACGAAGTCTTCTTCGAGATGTTCTGTGATCAAGGACTCGTGACAGCGCAAGGAGCGACGATTGATGCAGCCTACGATTCGTTAAAAGAATTAAGTGAAGAAAGTGATCGGGCAAAACAAGTGCTTGATTTCTTCCACGATCGCTATTATGTCCACGAAGACGTCAAGATGATTGATGGATTCCGGTCATACATTCGTAATCAAGCGGGAAAAGTATTCAAGTTCATTTCGTTCTCATTTGATCAAGAATTGATGAAAACAATCTGGCAGGAAATCGAGCAGAAAGTCGAGGGTGTCTATGTCACGTCGTCAGGACACGATAACATCGAAGTCATGGCAGTCGGTGCCGATAAAGGAACGGCAGTTAAAATCCTCGCGGACCACCTTGGTGTGCCGATCGAACAAGTCGCTGTCATCGGTGATAATTTGAACGATCTTCCCATGTTTAAGGTTGCTGGAAAGGCGATCGCGATGGGGAATGGTCATGATGAAGCAAAAGCGATTGCGCATCACGTAACGAAAACAAACGATGAGCACGGCGTCGGATATGCGATTCAGCAATTGGCGTCCCGTGCTTGGTAAGGGGGATTTTTCATGTTTAAGGCATTTAAGGAGTTTGCTTTTCGAGGCAATGTGATCGATTTAGCGGTCGGAGTCATTCTCGGTGCTGCGTTCAGCGGGATTATCAAATCACTCGTCGACAGCGTCTTCATGCCGTTGATCGGTATCATCATCGGTGGTATTGATGTCAAAGGATTATCAATCATGGTCGGAAATGCAAAATTACAGTACGGTCAGTTCCTTCAGGCGAGTATCGAATTCTTATTGATTGCCTTTGCTTTGTTCATCTTCGTCAAAGGAATCACTTCGTTCCGGAAGAAGGAAGAAGTCGTCGAAGAAGAAGCGGTACCAACGACAGAAGAAAAACTATTGACAGAAATCAGAGATGCCTTGATTCGTCAAAATGAGTCATCACCTAAAAACTGATATATACCAAAAGGGGCTGACTCAAAAAAAGAATGACGCGTCTTTTCACGCCCTTTCCTCAGGCGAGACACAAGCCAGTTTTCCTGCTTCCTTGAAGCAGGAAAGCGGGTCTTGTTCGTCTCTGACAACGCACAAATGCGTTTTTCCTGTAGGAGTGGCGTGTGACGCGTCATTCTTTTTATTATGAGATAAGGGGGACAGATTGATGATCTGTCCCCCCTTATCTTTGTAGAGACTGACTTTTGAGTCAGCCTCTTGCTGTGTTCATTAAATTTTGAATTGATGTGTCTGACTGTCAAGCGACGTCGTCGTCGACTCGAGTTCTTGCATCAATTGATGAATCTGTTCGAACGATGCCTGTTGATCACGCATCGAAGCAGCGATCTCTTCATTTCCGGCTGCAAGTTCTTCCATGACACCACTAACTGTACTGACTTGACCAACGACATGGCGGGCTTGTTGTTTCGAATGTACGAGTTGTTTCGTCACATAATCGAGTGTTTCGGTCACACTCGCTACTTTTTGACGCGTCTCACCGAATGCTTGTTGGACGTGTGTAAAATTCTCGACCTGGTTCATCTGTTCCCGCTCCGCTTGCACGAGTGCTTCTTGTAAAACAGCACCGTCTTGGCGAATCGAACGGACGAGTGAGAAGATCGAACGTGTCGCCTCATTTGTCTCGTCCGCTAACTTTTTGACTTCACTTGCCACGACGGCAAATCCACGACCGGCTTCCCCAGCCCGTGCAGCCTCGATAGCCGCATTGAGTGACAATAAATTCGTCTGCGCAGAGACTCCCGCGACGAGTTGTGCCATCTGCTCGATTTGTTGCGTCTGTTCTAAGAAACCTTCCAGTTTCTGACCGAGTTCACGATTTTGTTCTGTTGACGCGCGAAGTGACCGTGCTTGCTGTTCCATGACGGAACTACTTTGAACCATCACGTGATCGGCCGCTTGTCCTTCTGCATAAGCGGTTTGTGCACGTTGTTCACTCTCCTCGAAGAGCTGTTGCATATCGGACATCGTACTGACTGTCGTCTGGATATCATCCGACACCGTTTGTGTACCACTCGCCATCTCATTAATCGCATGGGTCATGTTACCAGAAACTTCGACGATGTTCGCGTTCTCCGTCGTCGCTTCCGTACTCATCTGACGAATCGTGTTCGACGAGCGACTGATCGTTCCGATGACCTCATGTAAAGTTCCTTGCATCTGCGCAACAGCCGTCTCGAGTCGACCAATCTCATCTTTTCGACCGGATACGACCAGTTCCTGTGACAAGTCTCCATCCGAAATTTGCTCTGCTGTCCGGACGACACGGCTGATCGGTCGCGTGATACTACGTGCGAAGTACCAATTGTATAAGGCTAGACCAATCAGGAGGAGGAATGTCGCGATTAGGACGGTCCGCGTCAAATTCAATGTCTCCTCTTTTGCCTCACGTTGTAAGACATCATAAAATTCCCCATTTTTCGTATGTAACGTATAGAGATCACTAAGGACACCTTCGATTCGTGCAGCATGGGAGCGAATGTCAATCGGATTCACCGCGTCCGTCAGTTCCGTCCGTTTTGCAGCGAGCGTCTTATACTTCATATCCGCCCGGTTCAACTCTTCTTGAAACGCTGGAATCAAATATGTCTTCTGTAGCTGATTCAAAGCTTGCTCGTTCTTCCTACTAAGAGCCTGAACCTGCTCCGCCTGACTCTCAGACGGTTGGCTTGCCAGTCGGTTCCATGCTGCCTGTTCATATAAGAGCTTCGTTTCGAGTTCTGAAATTTCAACGAGTTGTTTCCCGTAGTCTTCGTTATAGGATTGAATTTGACGGAGTTGGAACAAGGTCCATCCCATCAAGATGACGACACTCAAAATCGTCACTAATGTTGAGAGTAAAAATCGTTTCCGTAACGTCATTGGATCGTCACCTTACCTTCGAGCACGTCTTGTTGCAGCTGCTCTAATTTTTTTCGTTCCCCGTCCGTAAAGTTCGTATTACGGATTGGAGCCAACTGGATTGCCCCTTCTTTGACACCTAGGACGACTTGTCCAGATTGGAGTCCTTTTGCATCCACATCTTGTCCGATTTTCGTAATCGCAAGATCAACTTGTTTTAGCATCGACGTCATGACGGCGTCAGGCGCGATCGGGGTCTGATCGCTATCAACACCGATAGCTTTTTTCCCCTTCGTTTGCGCTGCCTCAAGGACGCCGCTCCCTGTTAATCCAGCAGCTGCATATAACACGTCTGCCTTTTTCTGCATCATTTCGTTTGCAAGCGTCCGTCCCTTTTCGGGCGCCGCAAAGTCCTCCGCATATTCGACGAGTACCTTTGTTTTCGGATTGACGGCTTTAGCGCCAGCTATGTATCCTTTTTCGAACTTCTCAATCAAAGGCGACTTCATCCCACCGACGAAACCAATCGTATTCGTCTTGGTTTGGATTCCTGCAGCGGCACCCGCTAAGTAGCTTCCTTCGTCCTCTTTGAACGTAACCGAGAGTACGTTCGGTAACGTCGAGACGGCATCAATCAAGGCGAATTGTTGTTTCGGATATTTTTTAGCGACGGTCTCAAGATCTGTCTGCCCCATGTAGCCGAGTCCGACGATAACGGTCGGCTTCTTTTTCGCTAACGCTTCGAATGCTGTTTTATAGGTCTTCGTTTCGTTTAATTCCCGGTAATCGATCGACCAGCCTTCCTTCTCCCGTAACAACGCCATACCGCTCATCGCTGCATCGCTGAATGATTGATCGCCAAGACCAACGTCCGATAAGACGACCGCCATTTCCTTTCGCTCCTTGACTGCCCGTTCTGGATCATCGATGACACTACCGCATCCTGCAAGGCTTAGTGTCGATGCCAGTATGATTCCGCTCCACCGTTTCATTCATTCCACATCCTTCCGACATTCTACATCTGATTATCGGAAGCGATGTCTGACTTCTTAATACAAAATTTAAATTCAGAATAGTCCCATAACACAAAAAAACGCCCCTCTAAAAAAGAGGGACATGTCAGATATTCTTAGTAATCGCTATCAGACGTACCACCTGTAACGATTGCGATTCCTGCTGATGCACCAATGCGTGATGCACCTGCATCGATCATTGCTTTTGCACCTTCGAAGTCACGAACGCCACCAGATGCTTTAACACCGATGTCAGGACCAACTGTCTCACGCATGAGACGGATGTCTTCGACTGTTGCACCACCTGTTGAGAAACCAGTCGATGTCTTCACGAAGTTAGCACCTGCTTTAACTGAAAGTTCAGCAGCTGTTTTGATTTCTTCTTTTGTAAGAAGGCAGTTTTCGAAGATGACTTTAACGAGTGTACCGTTTGCCGCTTCGACAACCGCACGAATGTCACGTTCAACTAACTCAAGATCGCCATCTTTTAATGCACCGATGTTTAGAACCATATCGATTTCTGTCGCACCGTTTTGAATGGCATCTTTTGTTTCGAATGCTTTCACTTCTGGCGTGTTTGCTCCAAGTGGGAAGCCGATGACTGTACAGACTTTGACGTCATCATCTGATTTTAAGAGTTCTGCTGCTAACGCGACGTATGTCGGGTTAACACAGACGCTTGCGAATTTGTATTCTAATGCTTCTTTACAGAGTGTCTCGATTTGAGCACGTGATGTTTCTGGCTTCAGTGCCGTATGGTCGATCATTCCTGCTAAATTCATGATTGTTGTCCTCCTTAAGGGTATCCCTTAGACTCTGATTTTATTCTATCACGCAAGAGGTCTGACTTCTATCTTTTTACGCGACTTTTCGAAGCTGTTTTTTTCGAATCCAGACTCCATTGAGCGTAAAGACTGTCGCTGCTGTCCAAATACATGTAAACGCCACCATGTGTGTTTTAGTAAACGGTTCATGATAGAGCAAAACACCGAGTCCGAGCGACAAGGTCGGTGCGACGAATTGAAGGAATCCGACCCATGTGAACGGAATTCGTTGTGCCCCGAATCCAAATAACAAAAGTGGCACGGCGGTAACGATCCCGGTCAAGATAAGTCCGGTCATCGTACCGATCGATTCAGTCATCGAAGACGTTCCCTGTACTTGCCAATAGCCGAGGAAAATCAAAGCAAGCGGAAGTGGCGCCATCGTCTCAAGCGTCAGACTGACCGTTGATTCCAGCGGTCGCCGCTTTTTGACGACG
>NZ_DFQK01000010.1:60963-90058 GCF_002377745.1 Exiguobacterium sp. UBA3491 | reverse complement strand
AATCGAGATCCATGGAAATTCGCCGTAGCCAATCGTTAAAATCAGAACACCGATCGTCGCAAGGACAATCGAGATCCATTCAATCCGTGAGAGCTTTTCTTGAAAGAAGAAGACACCAAAGACGATGCTGACGAGCGGATTGATGTAATAGCCGAGCGACGCCTCAACAATGAATTGATGATTGACAGCCCATATGTAGATGAACCAATTCAAGCTGATGATCAGTCCATTTAAGAAAAAGAGTCGGCGCGTGAACGGATCACGCAATGCCGTCTTCCATTTTCCAAGTGCTTTTTGAAACGACAGTAAGATGAGTAGAAATAGAAACGACCAGATGATCCGGTGCGCTAGTATCTCTTCACTCGGTACATTAGCGAGCATCTTCCAGTAAAGCGGTAAGAGCCCCCAAATGATATATGCGACAAGCGTCGCAAAAAATCCCGATAGATTCACATAATCCCTTCTTTCGTTATGATACCTTCTTCATCCGTATCTTTCCTGCTGATAAACCGCTGATCGTAAACAAAGCAACGGCAATCCAAATGAACAGAAAAGCGATGAAGTGAATCGTCGTAAAGACGTCATTAAATAGATAAATTCCAAGTAGTAGCGTCAACGTTGGTGCAATGTACTGCAGAATTCCGACATAGACAAACGGGATTTTCGGCATCCCGTATCCAAATAACATCAATTGGACTGCTGTTGCGATTCCGAGCATGATGATCGCAATCAGCGCACTCGTCGGCATCGCAAGCGGTTGACTATCTGTCACACCAAGCGTCAAGAGAGCGAACGGGAGCGTGACCAGTGTCTCTAAAAATAATCCGGATAATGGTTCAGCTGCTGCCTTTTTCTTTAGTACACCGTAAAATGCGAACGAGACGGCAAGTGAAAAGGCGATGATCGGAAATTGACCATAACCGAGCGTTAAAATCATCACACCGATGATTGCTGATAAAATCGCAATCACTTGCGGACGCGTCAATCGTTCCTTAAAAAAGATCAAACCGAACAAGACGCTGACGAGGGGATTGATGTAATACCCGAGTGACGACTCAACGATATACCCTTCCCCGATGGCGTACAGATAGAGCGACCAGTTCCCGCCTAACACGAGACCTGCCGCAAGCACGGTATAGCGCTGACGTTTGTTTTGCCATAATTGACGAACGAATTGGAATTTCTTCGTCAGGCGTAACAACAGTGTCACGAAGATGAACGCACTCAAAATCCGAATCGAAACGACCGTCCATGCTGGAATACCAGTTGCAAATACTTTGTAGATCGGCAACAGTCCACCAATCACGTAAGCGACGAATGTCGCACTCATACCCCTTTTATCCACGGTCATCCCCCTTATGTATGAAGAAAGCCGCCAGTGGCGACTTTCATTAAACCTTATTGCCCGTCAAGCGTCGTAAACAACTCGCGTAATTCCTCTTCTGTCAAATCACGCCAAGAACCAATCGGTAAATCGCCAAGCTCGATGTTCATGATCCGAACGCGTTGGAGACGCTTAACTCGGTAGCCGAACTCTTTACACATACGGCGAATCTGACGATTTAACCCTTGCGTCAAAATGATCCGGAATGTCCGTGTCTCAAGTGGTTCAACGATGCATTCCTTCGTTGTCGTACCGAGAATGTCAACACCACTCGCCATCCCTTGAATGAACGTATCCGTAATTGGTGCATCGACGGTTACGATATATTCTTTGTCGTGATTGTTTTCTGCTCGTAAGATCCGGTTAACGATATCACCGTCATTCGTCAACAGAATCAAGCCGTCTGAATCTTTATCGAGGCGACCGATTGGGAAAATCCGCTTCGGATGATTGACGAAATCGATGATGTTTCCTTCGATATCAAGCTCTGTCGTACACGTGATGCCGACTGGTTTATTTAAGACGATGTAGACAGGTTTTGGTTTTGTCTGAAGCGGCTGACCGTCGATTTCGACGACGTCCGTCTCTTCAGCTTGCGAGCCGAGTTCTGCTGTCAGACCGTTGATCGTCACACGACCTGCTTCGACTAATTTATCGGCAGCACGCCTTGAGCAAAAGCCCGTTTCGCTAATGAATTTGTTGATTCGCATGAATGATATCCTCTTTCCTTAATTGAACTGTATTCAGTGTAGCGCATTCCTGAAATGAAAACAAAAAAAGTGGCAAAGAAAACCAGAGGTTCCCTTTGCCCTTTCGATTAGACTGCAGCATCTTTGAGTGTCTGCATGATACGAACGAATTGACCATCATTCATCGGATAGCCCGCTTTCGTGATTTTGACACGAACGAGTTGTCCGATCATTGACTCATCGCCTTCGATTGCAACACGCAGATAGTTATCCGTATAACCGACGAGACGACCGCCTGCTTCTTCCGAGAATTCTTCCGGAATGATTTCAAGCAGTTCTCCCTCATATTTCGAAGCATATTCCTTCGCGAGTTGATCCGATAAGGCGATCAAACGCGCGACGCGTTCTTCTTTGATTGATTCCTCGACTTGATCGTCCATCATCGCAGCTGGTGTTCCTGTCCGTTTCGAGTACGGGAAAACATGCAATTCACTGAACTTATGATCATTGATGAAGTTGAACGTTTCCATGAACTCTTCTTCCGTCTCACCTGGGAAACCAACGATGACATCTGACGTGATTGCACAGTCAGGCAGGACTTCCTTCAAACGCGTAATCCGTTCTCCGAATTCTGCCATCGTATACTTCCGGCGCATACGGCGAAGGACCGTATCGGATGCAGACTGGATCGGAACGTGCAAGTGACGAACGACAATCGGTGAATCCTTCAGGACATCAAGTACCTCGTCCGTGATTTGACTCGCTTCGATCGACGAAATCCGTAAACGTTCGAGTCCATTGACGGATTCGAGTGCTTTAAGTAATTTCGCTAAGTTGTAGTCTTTTAAGTCTTCTCCGTAGCCACCTGTATGGATGCCCGTCAAGACGATTTCTTTATAACCCGCATCAACGAGCTGTTGTGCTTGCTTCAAGACATCTTCTGGTTGACGAGACCTCATGAGACCACGCGCCCATGGGATGATACAGAACGTACAGAAATTGTTACAGCCTTCCTGAATTTTCAGAGAAGCCCTTGTCCGGTCCGTAAAGGCCGGTACATCCAGTTCTTCATAGACTTTTGCTTTCATGATGTTTCCGACCGCATTGATTGGCATGCGTTCTTCACGGAATTGTTCGATGTATCCAATCATTTTATGCCGATCTTGTGTTCCGACGACGACATCGACGCCAGGAATCGCCATGATTTCAGCAGGAGATGTTTGGGCATAACAGCCCGTTACGCAGATGACACTATCCGGATTTTGGCGAATCGCCCGTCGGATGACTTGGCGACTTTTCTTATCTCCGGTATTCGTGACCGTACATGTATTGACGACATATACGTCCGCATGATCAGCAAAATCAACGCGTGCGTAACCAGCGTCCTTGAACAGTTGCCAGACAGCTTCTGTTTCGTAATGGTTGACTTTACAGCCAAGCGTTTGAAAGGCAACAGTTGCCATTTCGTTCACCCTTTCAATTCAAAATGATACGAGACGGCGGAAAGGACATAAAATGGTGCCGTTTCCGTCCGTAAGATGCGGCGCCCTAGAGCGGCTTTTTTAAAACCGGCATCCGTCAAACGTGCGATTTCTGCTTCAGCGAACCCACCTTCAGGTCCGATGACGACAAGAAGAGAATCTCCCTCTTGCAGCCCAGCAAGCGTCGTAGCGAGGACGGAAGCCTCCCCTTGTTTCGCTGATTCTTCATAGGCAACCAGACAAGCCGTATAGTTCGATGCATCCTGTAAGACTTTATCATACGCCACGAAGTCGACCGTCGGCAAGTGGGCACGGTACGATTGTTCCGCTGCTTCCTTGACGATTTTTTCGAGTCGTTCAATCTTTTTCGGAACCTTCTTCTGATCCCATTTCGAGACGGAACGGTCGGCTTCGAAAATCCGTAGATGATGGATCCCGAGTTCCGTTGCTTTTTGGGCAACGAGTTCGATCTTATCACCTTTTGGCAATCCATGGGCGATCGTCACACGAATCGGTAATTCCGTCTCGATCGGTAGAGTCTCTTCGATCCGGGCAGAAGCCGCTTGTTTATCGAGTGCTTCCAGGCGGCACCGGTAAAGACCTGTCCCGTCGAGTACGAGAATCTCTCCGCCGACTTCCATCCGCATGACGTTTTTCATATGGTGTGCGTCGTCTTTCGAGAGATGAAACACATCTCCCTGACGCATTGAGGGCTCGACGAAATACCGTTGCATGCGTTTACGCCTCCCGTTTCGCGATGATCGCGACCCAGTCCTCAAGCTTCGTTGTCTCGACGATCGTAAATCCTGCTTCTTGCATCGCTTGGACGACCATATCCTTCTTCTGACTGATGATACCGGAAGCGATGAAATGACCGCCTGGTAACGTCAACGTATAGGCATCCTTGACGAAAAGGAGAATGACTTCCGCTAAGATGTTCGCGACGATCAACTCGACCGGCTCACTCAATTCCTTCATCAAGTCGCCTTGGCGAACCGTGATCTGCTCACTGACTTCGTTCAAAGCGACGTTTTCCGTCGCTGATTTGACAGCGACTTCGTCTAAATCGAGTGCAAAGACATCCTTTGCCCCAAGCTTCGCAGCTGCAATCGCTAAGACACCGGATCCTGTACCGACATCGACGACACGATCTTGCTCTTGCAAGTAGTTTTCGATTGCTTGAATGCAAAGAACCGTCGTCGGGTGTGTTCCCGTTCCGAACGCCATGCCTGGATCGAGCTCGATGATCTTTTCATCCGGCTGTGGCGTGTAGTCTTCCCACATTGGGACGACTGTCAGGTGGCGGCTGATCTTGACCGGTTTATAGAATTGTTTCCATGAATGTGCCCAGTCTTCTTCATCTACTTGAGTCAGCGTGACAGCACCCGTGCCAATCGACAGACCGAAGTTCGTCAATTGTTGGATGTCCTGTTCGATGCCTTTGATCGTGTCCGTCAAATCGCTGCTTTCTGCAAGATACGCCTTCACGAGTACACCTTGTGTCGGATACTCGTCTCGTTTCGTCTCATCCCAAATTTCACCGAAGTTATCTTCGCGGTGGGACATCATCTCGAAATCTTCGACGTCCTCGATAACGACTCCGCTTGCTCCCGCTTCATGTAAGATGTTTGAAACTGCTTCGATGGCTTCTTGTGTCGTATGGACACAGATCTCTGACCATTTCATTTCTTGTCACGCTCCTCTGTAGTGATCACCCTGTAAAGAATGTCTTGATCCGGCTGAAGACACCTTCGTGTTGCTCTTCGACACCTTTTTCATCGCTGATTTCATTGAATTCCCGTAAGAGTTCTTTTTGACGTTCCGTCAGATTCTTCGGTGTAATGACGACGACATTGACGTACTGGTCGCCATGGTGACCGGATCGAACGTTCGGCATCCCTTTTCCGCGGAGACGGAATCGTGATCCTGTCTGTGTTCCGGCTGGAATCTTCAGACTGACCTTACCGTGAACAGTCGGCACTTCGATCTCATCGCCAAGTGTTGCTTGCGCGAATGTAAGTGGCATATCCATGACGATATGATCGTCGACACGTTCGAACAGTTCATGTGCTGCGACACGAACGACGACATACAAGTCACCTGCTGGTCCACCGTTGACACCGGCTTCCCCTTTACCTGCTAAGCGGATTTGTTGCCCATTGTCGATCCCTGCTGGAATTTTGACACGGACATCTTTGTTTTTGCGAACGCGACCGGCTCCACGACATGTTTCACATGGCTCCTTGACGATTTGTCCACGGCCATGACATGTCGAACATGTCGTTTGGTTGACGACACGACCGAACATCGTGTTTTGTTCGACGTTGATGTGACCCGAACCACCACATCGTTTACATGTTTCCGGATGTGTTCCTGGTTTAGCACCCGAACCATGACATGTACCGCAATCTTCTTCGACTGGAATCGTGATCGTCTTCTCGACGCCTGTGACCGATTCCATGAAGTCGATTTCCTCGACGTATTGTAAATCCTGTCCTTTACGTGGTGCGTTTGGATCTTGACGACGTCCGCCACCGAAGAACATGTCGAAGATGTCGCCAAATCCTTCAGCTCCACTGAATCCACCGCCACCTTGTGATGGATCTTGGTGACCGAATTGGTCGTAACGTGCTCGTTTATTGTCATCGGATAACACTTCATACGCTTCCGATAATTCCTTGAATTTCGCATCCGCATCTGCTTCCTTGTTGACGTCCGGGTGGTACGTCCGGGCAAGCTTACGGTACGCGCGTTTGATTTCCGCTGATGAGGCATCGCGCGCGACGCCTAGTACTTCATAATAATCGCGTTTTTCCACGTGCAGTCTTCCTCTCTCGATTCCGATTCATTTCATACTGTTTGATTTTACCGAACTTCGTGCGACATGGAAAGAGCCAAAGCGCGGATACGCTTTGGCTCTCTCTAGCGCCCGAAAAATCGGTCGGATGAATTACTTGTTGTCTTTCTCGTCGACTTCTTCGAACTCAGCGTCCATGACGTTGTCGTCTTGACCACCAGCTTGTGCGCCTTCAGCGCCAGCTTGTTGCTGTGCCATGTTCTCGTAGACTTTTTGTGTCAACTCTTGAACGACTGTCGACAATTCGTCTTTTGCAGAACGGATTGCTTCGATGTCTGTTCCTTCGAGAGCTTTTGTTACTTTTTCTTTTGCAGCTTCTGCTTTTTCTTTATCAGCGTCAGCGACTTGCTCACCGAGGTCTTTGATTGCTTTATCTGTTGCGAAGACGAGTTGGTCTGCTTCATTGCGTAATTCGACTTCTTCTTTACGCTTGTTGTCTGCGTCCGCGTTTGCTTCTGCATCTTTGACCATTTGCTCGATGTCCGCTTCAGTCAAACCGCTTGATGATTGGATCGTGATTGACTGTTCTTTGTTCGTTCCGAGATCTTTCGCAGAAACGTTAACGATACCGTTCGCATCGATGTCGAATTTAACTTCGATTTGTGGCACGCCACGTGGTGCTGGCGGAATATCCGTCAATTGGAAGCGACCAAGTGTTTTGTTATCTGCTGCCATTGGACGTTCCCCTTGGAGGACGTGGATGTCAACAGCTGGTTGGCTGTCTGCTGCAGTCGAGAAGACTTGTGATTTCGAAGTCGGGATCGTTGTGTTACGATCGATCAATTTCGTCATCACGCCACCCATTGTCTCGATACCGAGTGAGAGTGGAGTTACGTCGAGAAGAACGACGTCTTTGACGTCTCCTGTCAATACGCCACCTTGAACCGCTGCACCGAGGGCAACGACTTCATCCGGGTTAACCCCTTTGAACGATTCTTTACCAGTGAAGTCTTGGATTGCTTTTTGAACTGCAGGAATACGAGTCGAACCACCAACGAGGATGATTTTGTCGATTTTGTCTGGTGTCAGACCTGCATCGTTCATAGCACGGCGTGTTGGTTCCATCGTACGTTCAACGAGATCTGCTGTGAGATCGTCGAATTTCGCGCGTGAAAGTGTCATTTCCAAGTGAAGTGGACCTGATGCGCCAGCTGTGATGAACGGAAGGCTGATTTGTGTTGAAGAAACACCTGAAAGGTCTTTTTTCGCTTTTTCAGCTGCATCTTTCAAACGTTGAAGCGCCATCTTATCTTGAGCAAGATCGATGCCGTTTTCTTTTTTGAATTCTGCTACGAGATGGTCGATGATTTTTTGGTCGAAATCATCTCCACCAAGACGGCTGTCACCAGCAGTTGAAACAACTTCAAAGACGCCATCACCGAGTTCAAGGATCGACACGTCGAACGTACCGCCACCAAGGTCATAGATGAGGATCGTGTGATCTTCGCCTTTTTCGAGACCGTATGCGAGTGCTGCCGCTGTAGGCTCGTTGATGATCCGTTTTACATCAAGACCAGCAATCGTACCAGCGTCTTTTGTCGCTTGGCGTTCTGCATCGTTGAAGTAAGCAGGTACTGTGATGACAGCTTCTGTGACTTTTTCACCGAGGTAGTCTTCTGCTTGCGCTTTTAGTTTTTGAAGGATGATCGCAGAGACTTCTTGTGGTGTGTAGTCTTTGCCTTCAACTTCTACTTTATAGTCCGTACCCATATGACGCTTGATCGACATGATCGTGTTCGGGTTCGTGATCGCTTGACGTTTTGCGACTTCCCCTACTTGACGCTCGCCGTTTTTGAATGCGACGACAGATGGTGTCGTACGGTTTCCTTCTGCGTTAGCGATGACGACTGGTTCGCCACCTTCCATTACTGCAACACATGAGTTCGTTGTACCTAAGTCAATACCGATGATTTTTGCCATGATCTATTTCCTCGCTTTCAATGATTGGAATAATAAAGTGCAAGCTGATTACTCAGCTACTTTAACCATACTCGGACGAATCACACGATCGTGCAATTTGTACCCTTTTTGAAATTCAGCGATGACGACGCCTGATTCGTGTTCTTCGCTCGCTTCTTGAACGACCGCTTGGTGTAAGTTCGGATCGAACGCTTCACCGACAGCTGGAATCTCGACGACGCCTTCATTTTGAAGCGTTTCGACGAGTTGACGTTTTACCATCTCGACACCCGTCAAGACAGATTTCGTCTCCTCGTTTTCCGTCTCGATTTGGAGCGCCCGGTCCAAGTTATCGACGAGTGGCAACAGCTTTTCGACAATCGCTTGTGAAGAATACTTCGCGCGGTTCTCTGCTTCGACACGGTTACGACGCTTGAAGTTCTCAAAATCCGCACGGAGGCGTAATTCTGAAGCTTTTGCTTCTGCGAGTTGTGCTTCGAAGTCTGGCTTCTCGTCTTCGACGAGATCCGCTTGGGTGACTTCTTCTTCTGTGACTTCGACGGTTTCAGTCGGCTCTGTCACGTTTTCTTCTTGTTGGAGGTTTTGATTCTGTTCTTTTTCTTCCACTCTGAATCGAGCCCCTTTCTATATTCAATCCAAATTGTTCTTATGCAATTCGGTTTGGAATGCTTGAAGTAGATGGATGATCGAGTTGATTCCCCGGTTGTAATCCATCCGTTTCGGTCCGATCAATGCCAGTGTCCCAATTGAGACACCGTCGACCGAATAATGGGCCCGGATGACGCTACAATCTTTTAATGCATCCATATTGTTCTCACTCCCGATCGTAATCAAGATTTGATTATCGAGATTCGGTCGTAGGAAATCGAGAACAGCTTCTTGCTGTTCGATCAGTTCGAGAACAGGTCTTAATTTTGCGACGTCCTGAAATTCAGGCTGATCGAACATGTTGGCTTTCCCGCCCAAATAAATGAACGGTCGCTCCTCTTGATCCGTCAAGACGAGATCAAGTGCTTTCGAGAGCAATACCGTCTGCTCAGAATGCTCTGAACGGAAGCGACGGATTTCCTCAAGCAGACGACTGCGTAAGGCTGAGAGCGGCGTACCGCGCAACGTCTGGTTCAGACGTTCCATCAGTCGGCTCGCTGCTTCCTGGGACAACGCTTGATTCAATTGCAATGTCTTGTGTTCAACATGTCCCGTCTCCGTGACGAGAACGATGACGACACGACCTTCGGCAAGAGGAATCAATTCTAGATGATGCAGGCGTTGTCCGTCTTCTTTTGGTCCAAGTACAAGTGTCGTGTAATGGGTTAAATCACTCAACAGGTCTGCTGTGTGCCGAATCAACCGATCATTCTCATTCACGGAATGGGCAAAGAGTGACTTCAATGCCTGTGCTTCTTTTGGTGTGATGTTTTCCGGACGAATCAGATGGTCGACATAAAAACGATATCCGAGTTCAGAAGGAATCCGTCCTGCGGAAGTGTGTGGCTTTTCAATCAGACCCATCTCTTCGAGGTCCGCCATCTCGTTACGAATGGTCGCGGAACTGAACGTCACGTCGTCTCGTTTTGAGAGCGTCCGTGAGCCGACGGGTTGAGCAGTCTTGATATAATCATCGACGATTGCACGTAAAATCAACAATTGACGATCCGTCAGCACCTTCTTCACCACCTTATTTTGTTAGCACTCACTTTTAACGAGTGCTAATTACATCTTTTACTATAAGGAATTGTCCGCCCGATGTCAACTGAATTACGTGTCCCTTTGAACAGTTTCCCATTCTGCGATACAGTGAAACAAAGAATGGAAAGGATGAATCGGATGATTGAATTATTGGCAATGGCGGGAGTCTTTGTCTGGCTGTTCATCGCGGTCATCGGAACGACTGCGTATTTTTTAAGGAAGTCGAAAAAATGAGAGAAGCGGTGTTCCACATTTGGGAAACACCGCTTCTCTCATTTTCATTGATTTCAGTTACTCTTATGTCATTGTACTTGCGCTTCGCCGATGAACTCTGCAAAGACTTCGTTCGCTAGCGGAATTCCGGCTGGCGTCAAACGGATATGTGTCTCCGTCTGCTCGACGAGACCGTTTGGCAACAACCGTTTCATGACGTCACCAAATACATCTTCAAACGCTACTCCATACTTCGTCCGGAAACGCTCGAACGATACGCCATCCTTCATTCGAAGGCCGAGGAACATCTCTTCTTCCATCCGCTCAACGTTCGTCAACGGCGTCTCTTTTCGAACCGGTAACCCTTCTGCCTTGATATAGTGCGGAATCGGTGCAATGTTCGCACGACGCGTCTGATTGATGTAGCTATGTGAGCCTGCACCAAATCCGTAGTACTCATCGTTTTCCCAGTAGACGCGATTATGACGACTCTCTTTTCCTGCTTGCGCGAAGTTCGAGATCTCATACTGTGCATAACCACCTGCTTCGATCGTATCGATCATCACTTGATACATCTCTGCCTCGAGATCTTGCGTCGGTAGCGGTAGCTTTCCTTTTCGCTCTTGAATCGCAAAGACCGTATGCGGTTCTAAAATCAATGAATAAGAAGAGATATGGGTGATCGGCAATTGAAGTGCCCGCGTGACATCGTAGCGGACCTGATCGAGCGTCTGATTCGGTAATCCGAACATCAAATCAACGGAGATATTATTAAATCGTTTCGCTGCTGCGTCGAGCGTCTGGGCGACTTTCGCTTCCCGGTGCGTTCGACCGATGCGTTCGAGCAAACCATCGTCAAACGATTGGACACCGAAACTGACACGATTGACACCACCTGTCTTCATAATATCAAGTTTCTCTTCCGATACACCGTCCGGATTCGACTCGACCGTGTACTCTAAATCATCGCCTGTCAGTGGCAATAAGTGTCTCTGGATGATTTCCATCAAACGTTGCATCTGTGGTTCATTTAAAGCAGTTGGTGTTCCGCCACCGATGAAGATCGTCTCGAGATGGTCCGTCGGGTATTGTTTCAACGTCAATTCGATTTCGCGTTCGAGGGCATCGAGGTATTCATCGACGGGCTGATTCTTTAAAAAGACTTTATTGAAATCACAGTAGTAACAAATATGTTCACAAAAAGGGATGTGGACATATGCGGCGCGTATTCCCATTTCGCCTCATCCTTTCTCTATAAAAACCAAAAAGGGGACGCAAGCGCCCCCCACCTGTTTAATCTTCGTCCATGGATAGAACGGACATGAAGGCTTCTTGCGGTACCTCTACTGAGCCTACCATCTTCATGCGTTTCTTACCTTCTTTTTGCTTCTCGAGCAACTTCCGTTTCCGAGAGATGTCTCCCCCGTAACATTTTGCGAGAACGTTCTTACGTAATGCTTTGATCGTCGAACGCGCGACGATCTTCGTTCCGACTGCTGCCTGAATCGGCACTTCGAACTGCATCCGCGGAATCAATTCCTTCAGCTTATCAACGATGACCTTTCCACGTTCGTACGCGAAGTCACGGTGAACGATGAAGCTAAGCGCATCGACGTTTTCGTTATTAAGAAGGATATCCATCTTGACGAGACGCGACTGTTGGTAGCCAATCAATTCATAATCAAGTGACGCATATCCTTTTGTACTCGATTTCAACTGATCAAAGAAATCGTAGACGATCTCAGACAACGGCAATTCATACGTGATTTTGACGCGTGTCGTATCGATATATTGCATATCGACGAATGTTCCACGCTTCTTCTGACACAACTCCATGATCGCACCGACGTAATCATTCGGTGTCATGACGGCAGCCTTGACGAATGGTTCTTCAATGAATTCGACTTTTTGCTGATCCGGCATCTTCGATGGGTTATCGACATGCAAGACTTCACCTGCTGTCGTCGTCACGTGGTAGATAACGGACGGTGCCGTCGTGATCATATCGATGTTGAACTCACGTTCGATCCGCTCCTGAATGATTTCCATGTGGAGCATCCCGAGGAATCCACAACGGAATCCGAATCCGAGCGCTTGTGATGTCTCTGGTTCGAATTCGAGCGCTGCGTCACTGAGTTGTAGTTTTTCAAGTGCTTCTCGTAAATCATTGTATTTCGCAGCATCGATTGGATAGAGTCCACAGTATACCATTGGATTCATCTTCCGGTATCCTGGCAGTGCTTCAGTAGCTGGCTGTTTCGCGAGCGTAATCGTATCCCCGACACGTACGTCGCCGACCGTTTTGATCGAAGCAGACAACGTCCCAACATCACCGACTGTCAATTCTTGCTGACGTAATGGTTTTGGTGTCGCAACGGCAAGCTCCAGAACCTCAAAGTCCTTACCTGTCGACATCATCCGAATCTTGTCGCCGACCTTAACTGTTCCGTTGACGATTCGAATCGATGCTACGACACCACGGTAAGCGTCATAATAGGAGTCAAAGATCAATGCTTCGAGTGGTGCAGACGGATCACCCGTCGGCGCTGGTACTTTCTCGACGATTTGTTCGAGAATTTCTTCAATGCCGATCCCTGCCTTCGCAGAAGTCGGAACGGCTTCAGACGCATCAAGCCCGATGACATCTTCGATTTCTTGACGGACGCGTTCGACATCCGCAGAAGGTAAATCGATTTTGTTGATGATCGGAAGGATTTCGAGATCGTTGTCGAGTGCTAAGTAAACATTCGCAAGCGTCTGCGCTTCGATGCCTTGCGCCGCATCGACGACGAGGACAGCTCCTTCACAAGCTGCAAGTGAACGTGAGACTTCATATGTGAAGTCGACGTGTCCCGGTGTATCGATGAGGTGAAGAATGTAATCTTCCCCGTCTTTTGCTGTATACTTCAATTGAACAGCATTCAGTTTAATCGTGATGCCACGCTCACGTTCGAGCTCCATGGCATCAAGTGTCTGATCTTTCATTTCACGCGATGTCAGCGCGCCAGTTTTTTCTAAAATCCGGTCAGCGAGTGTCGACTTCCCGTGATCGATATGGGCAATGATCGAGAAGTTACGAATACTCTTCTGCCGCTTTAAACGGTCTTCATTCGTCATGTTTAGAGTCACCTTACCTTATTTTCAAACGTACATACGGTTCATTATACCAAAAAGCGCTTCACTGTACTATCTCGTTTTGCTTTACCCGAAAAACAAAATGTGAAGATTCCCTAGACGTCGTATTGCTTTTAAGAAAAACGTTTGCTACAATTGTGTTTGTTCTGTTGAACGATAACTGCAGATATGCGAATATAAATCTCGAATGAGTTTTATTGGAGGTGAATCATCCATGGCTAACATTAAATCAGCAATCAAACGCGTTAAAACAGCTGAAAAACGCCGCGTCGCTAACGTACAACGTAAATCGGCAATGCGTTCAGCGATTAAAGCAGTCGAAACTTTCGCAGCTGAAGGTAACAAAGACCAAGCGGTCCTTGCTTTCGCTACAGCTTCTAAAAAAATCGACAAAGCTGCTGCTAAAGGTCTCATCCACAGCAACAAAGCTGGTCGTGACAAATCACGTCTCGCTAAACTCGTAAACGCACTTTAATTCTTTCCGAAGAATACGGTGATGGGTCGCCACTAGGAGGTATCTCCAGTGGCGATTTTTTTATATGATGTGAAATGGCGGACGAAGGACTCGTGTGAAACGATTCCTTCGTCCGCCATTTGTTGTCCTATTTGTCGTTTAGACGGTCGATCATGACATAGTGAAGACCGATTCCTTCAATCATGAAAGGCTCTCCGACGCGCTCTAGTCCAAGACGCTCATAAAAAGGAAGTGCCGTAATGCGGGCGTTACACCACCAAGCTGTCACTTGTCGTTCTTCCAAGAGACGACGGGCTTCTTCAATCAGCGCCCGACCATACCCTTCACCACGCACTTGTTCACTCGACGCCATTCCACGCAGCTGGTATGTCGCTCCTGGCGCTTGTGCATGTGATTGTTCCGAGAAACTACCGATCGCGACGATTTGTTGTGCTTTTATCCCGCCGAGATGAAACGTCGAGGCACGCGCATCGTCTGGATAAACACACGCTTCACGTGGTTGATGCGGACGCAACACTTCATGCCGTAATGGGATGACTTCTTCTGCTGTAATGAGCTGGACTTTCATGTTTGATTTCCTCCTCTTATAACGTCGCTAAGCGAACGATCAACGCATCAAATAAAATCTTCTTATCACCGCGCCCCGTCTTCATGCCTTCATCCGTCGTCGTGATGGCGATGAGTGCTTGCTCGAGCTGCGCAAACGTAAACCGCTTCGCAGACTGTAATGCCAATTTGATCGCATAGGGATGAGCTCCGACTTTTGATGCGATTTGTCGTTCTCCGTACCCTTGTTCTGCTAATCGTTTCGATAACAGCATCATCCGGTATTGGCGTGCCATCAGTCCAAGAAGTGCCAACACTTCCTGTCCTTGTTTTTCTAGGTCGCGAATCAAGCGGATTGCCGGTTCGAGTTGACGCTTCATCAAGTAGTCCGTTAATTGAAAGACGTTGTCCTCTAATGTCCGCGGAACCAACAAATCGACATCCTCGATTTCGATCGTCGGGCGATCTCCTGCGAACAACATCAACTTCTCCAGTTCGTGCGCTAATGTCCCCCACATCTCAGCAGTCAAGAAAATGAGTCGCTCGATTGCCGGACGTTCCATCCGATATCCTTTGTCGTTAACAGCATCCAGAACGAAGCGGAACAACTCTTCGGTCGTCGGTTTTTTTGCCTCTAGTAACGTCGCGCGCTCCTTCAATCGTTTGACGACGGTTTTTCGTTCATCGAGCTTTTCTGCTTCGACGATCAAGACAACGACCGCGTAGTCTGCCGGTTGTAGGATATAATCTGCTAACCGTTCGAGGTTATGTTGTTTTTTATCTTTCGCTCCTGTCAGAAACGTTGCCGGTTTTGCAACGACGACACGGTAGTCGCTTAAAAAGGGTACCGTTTCCGCTTCATCGAGTACTGCATCAAGCGGTTGGTCGTTCAAATCGATTTTCATATAATCAAAGCGTTCTCCGTCTGGCAGAGCCGCTTTCACGATTTCACGTTCCCATTCTTCTAACAAGTGTCGTTCTGTTCCATATAATAAGTATAAATTCGTTAATTTTCCGTTGACGAGCCAAGGAGTTTTCATCATTCCCACCACATTTCACAGTTTGTTCTTAACTTCATCATAGATAATCCTCTTTTATTCCGCTATACTAGAAGCGGAATCTATTAAGGGGGAATGCAGCATGGCACATTCAGTACGCCCACCAAGTGAAAACGCGTTCGAGAACGATATTCAATCAAAACGCAACGATGCGCTCGACTCTGCCGTTGGTTTTGGTGCATCATTCGGCTTCTTCGCAGTCTTGTTCATCATCGGTGTCGCAATTAAGTTCTTAAGTCTATAATCAGTAAAACAGCAACCTTGGGGGGTTGCTGTTTTTTTATTTTATCATAGGTTCACAGCCCGCTGAAGAACAAGTTACACTCCCATCCTCATCCGTTCGAAAGACGATCCGATTTGTTCCGATTCGTTCGAGGACGTCCGGATGCGGATGCCCGTATCGATTTTTTCGCCCGACTGACAAGATGACAATCTTCGGATTCGTCTTTTGCAAGAGTTCTTCACCGGTCGATGTGTTCGAACCATGATGTCCTGCTTTTAGAATATCGATTGGACCAATCGTTAACTCGTCCTCGATTGCTAGTCCAGCGTCACCCGTCAGTAAAACACGTTGCTTGGCGATCTGCGCAAGTAATATGATAGACCGATCGTTCTCTTCTTCTTTTCGTTCAGTCGGTGCAAGCACTTGCAACCAAGGACGAATCGTTTGCCCCTTTTGTACGAACTCGACACGTGTCCCAGTTGCTTCGATCGAACGAATCAAAGCGTTTCGCTTCTCATCCGTGTTGTCATACGCCCCTAAATAAATGGTTTTCACGCGAACTTGACGCAGTAATCCTAGCAGTCCACCGACGTGATCATGATCAGCATGCGTCACGATGAGACCGTCGATTTCTGCTTCTCCTCGTGTGAATAAAAAGGGCGCGACGATATGACTACCCGGATCAAACGGACGGAGCAGTGGATGCGTCGTTTGTTGATAAACACCACCTGTGTCTACGACGAACGTCTCTCCTGCTTTCTCAAGTACGATACTATCCCCTTGTCCAACATCTAAAAACGTGATTTGTTCAGGTACGCGCCACTCCGTGTAGCCCCATGCCGTAAGTAAAAGAATCAGCGGGAGAGCATGCCCCCACCATCTCCGCTCAGCAATGAACCATGCGATTCCTGTTCCGACAACGACGATTGTCAAGACGATCGGAGAAAATGCTGGAACGGCAACCATTGCTAGCGGCAGATCCTCCGCCAGTCGTAACGCTTGATCCATCCATTGAATCGCGTACTGATGCGCGATCTGAAACGTTGAACGAATCGGTAAGAATGGGAGGGTCGCAAGAATGAACGATCCCGGCAGAATCACCCATTCAATCCAGCTACCAATCAATAGGTTTAACAATGGCGACCAAATTGAAACCGTTGTCTGTTCAATCCCCTGTAAAAAGAGGAGGGTTCCAAACTGTGCCCAAGCACTGATCAGCAGCCAGTTCCAAGGACGACGAACCGAACCCATGAGTCGTCTCGACAGCACAAGAAACAGCGTCAGCCCGACCGTCAATTGAAATCCGATATCGTAAATGACAGTTGGTTGAATCGCTAATTGAAAAGCCGCGACCCCCGCAATGACCTCGATCGGATCTAACGGTTTGTGGAAACGACGACCGAGCAACAGAATGATCGCGACAAGCACAGCCCGAGTGACTGGAGGACTCCACTCCGTCAACCATCCGTAAATCGGCAGTAAGATCAGAACGATATCAAGTCGTTTTTCTTTTGTCATTCTGATTTTTCGTAAGACATACAGCAGACTAAATACTAAAAAAGCGATATGTGATCCTGAGATGACGATTGCATGTAATAAGCCGAATTTCTTAAACCGTTCGAGCGTCACTTGATCCATTAGTCGATCCTCACCAAACACAAGCGCTTCGACGTAGAATGCTTGCTTTTGTGGTAACAATTCTTCGATCCGTTTTAGCCATACTTCACGTACCCGTCTTCCTTCTGCCTCATACCCAGGTGTCCGATGACAGGAATCAAATGAACGGACTTCCCACTTTCCAGCGTAACGATGTGTATGCATGAATTGCTGTTCATCAAACCCTCCCGCATTCGATTGTTGGCGGACATCGAGCGGTTCCGTATTTATGCGACAGGAGTGCCCGATTCGTTCGTATCCCGTCTCTTCTTCTGCAATCGTTGCCGTCAATAGAATCGATTGACCGTTACTCTCTGCCTCATAACGAATTCGATCTCCATTACGCTTCCCTGACAAGATGTCAACAGACGAGACGTCGTGCAGTTCAGGTGACAGATGACCCATTCCGATGAATAGACAACTCAGAATGAACAAGAAGAAAAGACGACCGATTGAAAAAGACCATGACTTCATGATCGCAAAGAGCATCAGGAACACTAACCACCAGATCGATTCTTTGATGGCGACAATGAATAAAAGGACGAACAGCGCATGAAGTGGCATCAGTAGACGATCAGGTAGGATTTAAGCGATTCTAACGTCTTTTCCCCAAAGCCCTTCACATCGCCGAGTGATTCATACGTCGCAAATCCTCCCT
This sequence comes from Exiguobacterium sp. UBA3491, assembly GCF_002377745.1. Classification (NCBI taxonomy): domain Bacteria; kingdom Bacillati; phylum Bacillota; class Bacilli; order Caryophanales; genus Exiguobacterium; species Exiguobacterium sp. UBA3491. The sequence continues at coordinate 72,074 of NZ_DFQK01000010.1, read as the reverse complement.
TCTCCTCACGGTAGGCCAAGATCGCTTCTGCTTTGGCAGGACCGATTCCCGGAACCTCCATCAATTGTTCCGCCGTTGCCGCATTGAGGTCAATCAATCCTTTCGGTATCTCTGCTTTTGAGCGTTTCGTTGGTTTCGGCTGATCTTTCGTCTTTTTTACCGGCACGATGACTTCCTGTCCATCAATGAGGCGTGCCGCGAGATTCATTTGTCGAATGTCAGATTTCGCAGTCGTCTTTGCTTTTTCGATTGCATCCTTCACTCGATCACCGAGGTGGAATTGATAGGGTCCAGGTGCTTCTACCGCCCCTTTCACATCGACCATGATGAGTTTGTCACGAATCGAGGTATCCTTTTCTGCTGGCTCTGCTTTTGCCTCTTGTTGTTTATCCGTTAAGGACGGTTGATCGACCATCGCTTCATTCGAACAAGAGGGTAATGGTACGAACAATAAAATGATGAGTAGTAGGACGACGACGAGACCTGCGATCTGTTGTAAACGTGGAACGGTCAAGACGAATCCCTCCTTTTCCTACGACTCTAACAGGTCGCTACGGACTTCAGGAAACGAAGGAATACGTACTAACCACTCTTTTACAACACGATACGGTATGTTATGTCGGATGAAGGTCATATCATCCATACCGTTACTTTGAATTAGCCTCTGTTTGACGAACAAAAAATCCGTCTCCTTCAAGCAACACGAACGTGTATCGCTTAAAGAAGACGGATGAGATCACTTTTACATTTTTTCAGCAACGAAGAAAATCCGCTCGGCTGTCTCAGAAGGAGCATCCGGTCCAAAATCGCCAGTGACCGCGAGAACCCGGAATCCTGCGTCGCGTAACCATGTTACGTATTGTGCTGGAGGATACGTCCGCTGATGATGCGTTTCATCGACACGCTCATAACGACCGTCCTCCTCCTCGATGAAGAAAGTCAGCTCATGGACGACAGAAAGCGGTGCTTCACCAGGATCCGCGAACCAGATATATGAACTTTGCTCCGCATGTGTCGCGTACGTCTTTCCATTGAACAACGTCTCCATCTTGTAAGGAGAGTGTGTATCAAACAAAAGACGTCCACCCTCTTTGAGGATTCCTGAAACATGTGTAAACGTCTGTCTGACATCCTCTTCCGTCCGGAGATAATTCAAGGAGTCGCATAGGATCGTCACGGCATCGACAGGTGTCGGCAATTCGATTTCGCGCATGTCTTGCGCCCAGAATTGAATAGTCAATCCCTCTTCCATCGCTTTTTCCTGTGCGACTTCGAGCATCTCTTCCGATAAATCGATCCCGAGCATCTCATAGTGTGCCGCTAATGCAAGCGTCGCCGTACCCGTTCCACATCCGATATCAGCAATCGTACTTCCAATCGGAACGTATGCTTTGACCCAGTCAACCCATTGATCGTAAGGGACGTCTTGCATCAATTCATCATAGATGTAGGCGAACTGTTCGTATGCCATTAGTTGACCTCGACTTCAACCTTTGGAGCATCTGCCCATAGTTTTTCGAGGTTATAGTAATCACGATCGTCACGGTGGAAGACATGAACAACGACGTTTTCAAGATCCGCCAACACCCAACGTGCCGCATCGAATCCTTCGAGGCGTTTGATCGGCAGGTTATGTTCGTGCGCGACTTCTTTGAGTTCACGCGCGATCGCCTGTACTTGTTTTTCTGAATTTCCTTCACAGATGACGAAATAGTCGGCAACTGGTGAGATGCTCGACATATTCAGGACGACGATATCTTCAGCACGTTTATCGTCGATGGCATTTACGATTAATTGTAATTCTTGTTCGACTGTCATAGGACGGTCCCCTTTCGTTTGGCCGCGACGAAGGCATTATAGGTCTCAATCGTTCGCGGAAAGATGATAGCTTGTTTCGTACATAAAAAATGAATCGTCTGACTGAGTGTTGCGATGACGGCGTCCGTCAAATCCTGCTCGGCTACTTCACGAAGTGCTTCGACACCCGAATAACTACGATTCGGCTCAATCGCATCCGCCACGAAGATGATTTGATCAAGTAACGGCATACCAGGTGCCCCTGTTGTATGATTCGCGATGGCTTGATAAATCACGTCTGAATCAAGACCAAGTTCTCGACGCACAAGCTCCGCACCCACTGGCGCATGAAGTAGTTCGTCATCATAGTCGAGTAAGATCCGTTGATTCAATTCAACGGCAATCGAACGCATCTCATTCGTATCGCGGTATTTTGCATAATCATGGAGCATGGCAGCAAGTGTTGCTTCTTCTTCGTCAACACCATATTTAAGAGCCAAGTGTCGTGCCGTCTCGACGACACCTAACGTATGCACATAGCGTCGCTCAGGCAATGTGTTTTCAATGATTTGACGTGCTTCTTCAAGGCGCATATAGATTCCACTCCTCAATCCGTTGTCGAACGGCTTCCGGTACAAGATAGCGAATGCTCCGTCCGCTCGCGACCCGTTGCCGGATATCCGTCGAAGAAATTTCTAACAATGGCATATCGACCGCTTTCACACGGGCACCACGCGGAATCAGATACCGACTGCCCGGTCGAGCGACAGCACCAAAGACGACTTCCTCGTATAACCGTTCGGCTTGATACCACGTATCGAGACTCACGAGTGAATCTGCGCCGATTAGAAACAGAAACTCATGCTCCGGGTATCGGTGCTTGAGTGCACGAATCGTATCATACGTATAGGAAGGTTCTTTTCGCTCAAATTCAATCGCAGAGACAGAGAAGGCAGGGTTCAATGCAATTGCTTCTTCTACAAGACGGAGACGCTTAGTTGCGTCTGTGACAGTACGTTGTTTATGCGGTGGTACATTCGCTGGTAAAAACCAGACCGCATCAAGTTCGAGTTGTTCCTGCGCTTGTTCGGCAATCAGGAGATGACCGATATGCGGAGGGTCGAACGTTCCGCCCATCAGTCCGATTTTCATCGTGGCAATTCGAGCGTCTTGTTCTCTTTTGATTCTTTATAGAGAACGATGACTTTTCCGATGACTTGAACGAGTTCAGCATTCGTTCCTGCGACGAGTTCTTGTGCGACATCCTTTGGTGCGTCCGCACAATTTTGTAGTACTTGTACTTTCAAGAGTTCCCGTTTTTCAAGGGCATCCATCAAATCAGCACACATCGCTTCGCCGACTCCATTTTTACCGACTTGGAAAATCGGGTTTAGATCGTGAGCTGTCGCGCGTAAAAAACGTTTTTGTTTACCTGTTAACATGATTAAAACTCCTCCAATTGCTTTCGTATCACCTGCTCGCCGAGTGCGAGATCAGGTGCTTGTCCGGTGAAGCGTTCAAATGCTTCAGCCGCTTGTAAGACGAACATCGGGACGCCGTCGAGTGTGTCGAGACCTTTTTCAGTCGCTTCACGCAATAGACGGGTCGGCGTCGGTCGATAAATAATATCACAAATCAAAGCGTTCGTCTCTGTCAATTCGATCGGACGTGCTTCGACATGTGGCGCCATCCCGACAGAAGTCGTATTGATGATGACATCGTAACTCGTTAAATCAAATGTTTCGTGCCATGGCAAAACGTGTGTTCCGAATTCATCGGCAACCACCCTAGAGCGTTCTTCTGTGCGGTTCGTGAGCGTCACATCTCCCGGTAGCGCAGCAATGATTCCTCGCGCTGCACCGCCCGCACCAAGGACAAGTGTCTTTTGAAATGACGGACGACGTTCTGTCAACGCACGGACGAATCCGATTCCATCTGTATTCGCACCAATCAACTGCCCATTCTTCCAGTATACCGTGTTGACGGCGCCCGCTTTTTGAGCTGCCGGCTCCAGCCGATCCAGGAACGGAATGATTGCTGTCTTATGGGGAATCGTCACATTGATTCCATCTAGCTGATGTGTACGTAATTTTGTAATGATTCGTGGCAATTCATGCTCCGTTACATCGATAAGGTCATAACAGCCGAAAAGCCCAGCCGCTTCCAGCCAAGCTGTATGCAGCTCAGGTGAAAGTGAATGGGCAATCGGATGACCGATGACGGCAAAGCGCATCAGACGAGCGCCTCACGTAAGGATACAGCGACACCTTTCGGGGCGTAAGCAGCGACACGTCCACCTTTTCCGTGAACCGCAACCCACCCGAGTCCACTGAAGACGATATCCGTCTTCATGTTATCGCGGAGGCTGAATTCATGACGGACAAGCGGCGGTAGCATCTCACGCGTCTTTTCGTTTGGCGGAGACAACAGCTCACCGTTGTGGTTCGCGTATAAATCGTCTGCCTTTTCAAGCTTCGTCCGGTGAACTTTCAATTCGTTCGACATGTAGATGACGAATGAACGCTTGTTCCCTTCCATATAGTCCAATCGTGCAAGACCTCCGAAGAAGAGTGTCTGTTGCGGATGGATTTGGAAGACTTGTGGCTTGATCTCTTTTTTCGGTGTAATCAGCTTCAAGTCCTTTGCATCAACATAGTGAGCCATCTGGTGATGATTAATGATCCCCGGTGTATCATACAGGTTACAGTTATCGTCGAGTGGGATGTCGATCAAGTCGAGTGTCGTTCCTGGGAAGTGACTGACCGTGATGACGGCTTCATCTTCTTCACCGAAGCGTTTGATGACTTGGTTGATCAGTGTCGATTTCCCGACATTTGTACAACCAACGACATAGACGTCGCGGCCTTTTCGATAATAATCGATTTTTTCAGCGAGTTCATCGACTCCGTGCCCCTTTTTCGCACTGATCAGATGAACGTCGACTGGACGTAATCCAAGTTCTTTCGATGCTTGACGCATCCAGTTCATGAGACGGTTCGGGTTGAGTGACTTCGGTAATAAATCGGCTTTGTTCCCGACGAGTAAGACATCGTTTTTACCGACGAACCGATGTAATCCCGGTAACCAGCTTCCATTAAAATCGAAGATATCAACGATTTTAACGACAAGTGCATCTTTTTGACCGATTCCGTCTAAGATTTTAACGAAATCATCGTCCGATAACGATACATCTTGAATTTGATTGTAGTGCTTTAATTTAAAGCAACGTTGGCAAATGACCATTTCACGATCAAGTGCGGATTTAGGTGCGTATCCTGGTGCTTTCGTGTCTTCCGTTTGAATGGCGACACCACAACCAGCGCAGTGGATTTCTTCGATCATATTATGTTGAGCCGCATGCGGGAACGATATCCCTTCTCTTTTCACCGTAGCGCCCTGCTCGCTACTCCAAGAGCGTAACTTCCGACCTCTCGCCGTACATGTTGCGACTGCTGCCTTCCCTTTCATCTACCGATCTGACAGGGTTATTGTTGCTTATCCTGACGAAGTGTTTCGATCGGATGCTCCAGTGCAGAAGGATCTTCCTTGACGCGTTGTGTCAATTTATAGATTCCTTTGCGTTTCATCCGGCGGAAAATGACACGTTCCATCAGGCGATTGAATTTCGTGACGACACCGTCCGTCTTAACGACAGGTTGAACGTGGATGACTTCGATTCCAACGGAGTTTGCACCGAGTACATCCGTGAAGAGTTGGTCTCCTAAGAAGACGACTTCTTTCGCGTGATAGCCGAATTCCGTCAATGCCCGTTTAAACCCGATAGGAAGCGGTTTTCGAGCAGGCGCAATATAATGCAGTCCGAGTGGATCCGCGAACTTCTTGACGCGGTCTCCGTTATTGTTCGATACGATGATGACGTCAAAACCATATTGATTATTCACCATATCCAGCCAAGCAACCAATTCGTCTGGAGCATCTGCGATATTCCATGCGACGAGCGTATTATCAAGATCGGTCAAAATAGCTTTGACACCGTTTCGTTTGAGCATTTCAAGGTCGATATCGTAGATCGAAGCCACGAAATGTTTCGGATAAAGTCGTTTGAACAAGAATAAAACCTCCAGATAATGGTCTAGCTCTATAGTTAAGTTTAAGAAACAGTTATGCTCTTATCGTTCGATTATAGCACAATCAGGTAGCAAGAGCGACGCACAAAAGAAAACGGAAGGCGAACCTCCCGTTTTCTTAATAATACCGAATCCACAAATAGAGTTGGGATAGGATCAACGTCACAATCGTGATCGGTGCTCCGTAAATCAAAAAGCGCATATAGGTGAATTTTTCACCTTGTCGTGTCGCAAGACCCGCGACGATGACGTTTGCCGATGCACCGATCAATGTCCCGTTACCACCGAGACATGCACCGAGTGCGAGGGACCACCATAAAACATCCACTTTCGCATCTGCTGGTGTAAGTCCGATCCCAGCAGCGACATCATTGATGAGCGGGATCATTGTCGCAACGAACGGAATGTTATCGATCGTCGCACTCGCGATACCGGACAACCAAAGAACAGCAGTTGCTGTCGTCTGAATGTCACCGCCTGTCAGATCAATCGTCTTCTCCGCAAGATATCGAATGATACCTGCTTCCTGAATTCCACCAACAAGTACAAATAGTCCGGCGAAGAAAAAAATCGTAGTCCATTCAACACGCGCAAAGATTCCTTCCAGCTGATGATCGTTTTCAATCGTTAGCAACATCAGGACGGTCGCTCCAAGAATTGCGATCGCTGGTGCTTCGAGATGTAGTCCGATTCGATCAAGCATCGGATGCAACACGAAGAGTGCAATCGTACTAACGAGTACGACACTACTCCGCGTGACGAGTTTTCGACTGACAATATAACTCTTTTCATCGATTTCCATCAATTTTTGTCGATCTTCTGCCTCGACGTGCAGTTGCTTCCGGAAGACGAAGTACAGAATGCCGATCGTCACGACCGTAATGATCAGGATGATCGGTGCAAGATTCAGCAAAAAGGCATTGAACGTCAAATGTGGATTCGCGGCACCGATCATGATGTTCGGTGGGTCGCCAATCAAGGTCGCCGTCCCACCGATGTTCGCAAATAATACTTCGGCGAGCAAGAACGGAAACGGCGCGATTTTAAGTATCTTTGTAATCGAGAAAGTGATCGGAACGATCAATAAGACTGTCGTGACGTTATCCAAAAATGCAGATCCAAGTGCCGTCAATGCGGATAATAGAATCAACACTTTGATTGGGTCTCCTTTTGTTGTCTTCGCCGCACGAATCGCAATATATTCAAATAATCCAGATTGATTGGCAATCGTAACGAGAATCATCATCCCAATTAATAAGACGATTGTTCCCCACTCGATGTATTCAAATAATGCAGTCTCGAGATCCACAATGCCGACGATGACCATCGCGAGCGCTCCAAGCAAGGCGACGATCGCCCGACTTACTTTTTCACTGATGATGAAGCCATAGGTCACTAAAAAAATGATGAGTGCGATATACGTTTGGACCTGTGTACTTCCGATTTCTGCTAATGCCAGTGCCGGCATGATTCAATCCTCCTAAACGTAAGGAGACGCCCAAAACGGGCGTCTCGCTTTCATGAATGCCATTGTCCGAGGCGTTGCCCCATTAAAACTGGTCCGATTGCTTGACTGTCTAACGTCAATGCGTCCTTCGGACAAATCAGGACGACCGTCGAACCGAATGAGAAGTATCCAAACTCATCCCCGCGACGAAGGTCCTTCGACTCGTTCGTCCGAACGATCGAGTTGACGTTCAGTGCGCCGACCATGACATGTTCAAGTGCATGTTTTCCTTGGACGATACGTGTCACGCGACGATAATTCCGTGTCAATGGACGAAGCGCATGTGTGAGACCGATCTCATTCACCGGTGCCGAATCCCGACCGAGCGTATAACTGGTCCGGACCGTTCCGTCCATCGGTACATGGACACGGTGGTAGTTTTGCGGACTCAAGTAAAAGATCATCACACGTCCCCCGACATATTGCTGTGCTTCATGATGGGAACCGAGTAACTCGGATACCGTATACGATTGTCCTTTGACGGTAAAGCGGCTATCAGCCGTCAAGTCGTCAACGACAGACAATATACCGTCACACGGACTGACGAATGCGCCTTCTGATTGATCAATTGGTCGCATTTCCGGTTTGACATGACGAATGAAAACGTCATGTAAACTCGAATACGCTTCTAAATTCCGAGTCGCTTCTGCCATATTCAAATCATATGCCCGAACGAACGGACCGATGAACGGACGACTGATACGGCTCATCGCAAAACGTTTCAGTTGTTTGGCAACAAGCGGGTGTCCATTTAACTCGAACACGCGAGAGTAGAACCATTTTTTAATCATTGAGATCACCGGATGATTCTTCTTTTGAATCCTTTACTTCTTTTCCAGCAAAGAACTCTTTGTAGCTGTCTTCTGTTTGTTCACCAGCTACCCGTCCGACTTCCTTACCGTCTTTAAAGTGAACGACAGTCGGTGTACCCTCGATGCCAAACGTATCCCAAGCCGTCTGTTCGACAGCAAGATCGATCTGTTCGAACGGAATGTCTTGTTTTTCACCAAGCGGAACAAGATATGGTTTTACTTTTTCGCAGTGCACGCATCCCGTTTGATAGAAATACGTATAGAATTCGTCACCGGATTTTACTTTATCTGCGACTTGTGTAGCTGTTAGATTGCCATTCTTCGATGCGGAATCATCACGATCCGTGAAGACGAGCAGTAATCCTCCAACCAATACGATCAAGGCGATGACTCCCGCTGTAATCCAGTTCGCCTTGGATTGCGGTTTTTTCGTGTTTTTTCGTTTCGACTTCTTTGACACGTCTATCCCTCCGTCATTCTGGTATAAGCCATTTTTTCTGAATCATTATAGCATGACCATTCGCAAGAATCGTATCGATTTGCAAAGCGTCATCAATCAGTAACAGATCAGCACGTTCTCCGGTCGCTATCCGCCCACCCGAAACGCCATATGCATCCGCGACATGCCGCGTGATCGTCGAGATTGCCTGATCAAAAGCAACACCACGCTCTACTGCATCGCGCACGGCTTGCATCAAGGAAGATGGTTTTCCTGTATCGATTCGCACTAATCGACCTGCATCATCAAACGCCGGAAGACTTGCGCCAGCGTCGCTCGACATCGTGATCTGCTCGAGTGGGATTCCCGCTGCTACAGCCCGGGCGACAGCCTGTCCTGCTGGAATCTCGCCTTCCGCAATGAAGCTTTCCGTCGTACACGTCGTGAAATCGATTCGTCCGCCCTGTTTCGCCCAAGCGAGTCCCGCCTCAAAAATCCGTTCACTTCGATTGATGTGCGTCGGGAGAAATTGCCCTATTGGAATATCAGTCGTTTCAATCACTTCATGTAATAAATCAAGCCCTTGTTTCCCGTCTCCGATGTGGACGTTCATCGTTCCCGACACGCCTTTGACCATGCCGGCGATTCGAGCCTCTGATGCTAACCGCGCGAGTTCATGGGCAGTCGGCTGTGTCGATCGGTGATCATTGATGGCAATCTCTCCGATGCCAATCACTTCATTGATGAGGACGATATCATGCCCTGTCGAATGTGTCAGGAAGACGGGTGGCACCATGTAACTTCCGCTCAAGAGAAAGGGACGAATACCGAATGCGGCATATCCTCGTATGTGTGCCAGTAGATCAATTCCGGTTCGCGTCCAGCCATCTGTTCCGAGCAATCCGACGACTGTCGTGACACCGCCTTCGAATATGTCACGAACAGTCAACGGAGCCGTTCGTGTCGCAAATCCGCCTTCCCCTCCTCCACCAATTGGATGTAAGTGTCCGTCGATGAAACCAGGAACTAGCCGTTTGCCGCGACCATCAATTCGGTGTGTAATCAGTGCTTCATCTATGGTGTAGGAACCGATTCCGATGATCTGATTTCCTGCTATGTAGACATTTTGCGGCATCTGTTGCCACATGACCTGTTCGATGACGATCATCGCTCATTTCTCCTTAAGACAAAAAGCGAGCCTATCGTCCAAGTGACGATATCTCGCTTTTCCTTATTCTGCCTTAGTCCCTTGACCAAGACCTAAATCTTCATTGACGGCATCGAGTGCGAAGACGACAAGTGAAGTGACGACAGACATCGCTGTCGCGAATCCAAAGCTATACGATACTGCATCAACCGCTGATACGATGAACACGGCTGTGTTCACGAGTAAGAATGACCAAAAGAATGTAACGAGAAAACGCATGATTTCCCCTCCGTTTCCATAACGTACTATAGAGTTATCCTACGATTTGTAGTATACCATTTTTTAATCTAAGCAACAGCTTTTCTCTAATTTTTTCAAGCGCTTTCTTTTCCTTGAAAAACTTACTCGTTTCATACGAAGGACAATCGCTTCATATGCTACAGTAGAATTAACGAAAAGAAAGCGGAGGATTTCATCATGACCCGTCACTTAATTGCTGTCGATCTCGACGGCACCCTTTTAAAGGATGATAAAACGATCAGTGTGGCGAACATCGCTGCGCTTCAACGTGCACGTGCAAACGGTCACGAAGTCGTCATTGCGACAGGACGACCGTTCCGTCACGCTCGAAAATATTACGAACAGCTTGGATTAACGACACCGATCGTTAATTTTAACGGTGGTCTCGTCCATCACCCGCAGAATGTTCATTTTGAAGTCCAGCACCATCCGATTCCACTCAAGACCGTCCAACATATTTTGGAATCCGTCGCTGAAACAAAGACACAAAATATCGTTTGTGAAGTCACGGATCATGTCTATTTTCAATACGATCCAGTCGGTATCTACGAATTTTATACCGATCATGCCTTGTCTGTCACAACAGGAGATTTACGAAAAGTACTTCTTCACGAACCAACGTCACTTTTGATTCATGCTAAAGGAGAACATGTCGATGAGATTCGTTCCGAACTATCTGGTGTCCATGCTGAGACAGTACTTAATCGTCAATGGGTGAAACCTGAATTCATGGTCGAAGTGATGCGAAAAGGTACAAGTAAGGCGGCCGGTCTTGCTCACATCGCGCATCATCTCGGGATTGATTCCCGACAGATCGTCGCGTTTGGTGATGAGGAAAATGATTTAGAGATGATCGAATATGCTGGACATGGTGTCGCGATGGGTAATGCCATCCCTGCGCTGAAACATCTGGCAAACGGCACGACGAAGCGAAACGAGGATGACGGGATCGCGTATTACTTGAGACACGTACTTGGACTCACATGAAAACAGATAAAGAGGCTGACTCAAAAAAGAATGA
>NZ_DFQK01000010.1:16884-60954 GCF_002377745.1 Exiguobacterium sp. UBA3491 | reverse complement strand
GCGTCTTTTCACGCCCTTTCCTCAGGCGAGACACAAGCCAGTTTTCCTGCTTCGTTGGAGCAGAAAAGCGGGTCTTGTGTCTCTGACAGCGCATAAATGCGCTTGTCCCTGTAGGAGTGGCGTGTGACGCGTCATTCTTTTTGTTACGAGATAAGGATGGCAGATCATCATTCTGCCACCCTTATCTTTGTAGAGACTGACTTTTGAGTCAGCCTCTTTTCATTATCCTTTTCGGAAGTATCCGACGACCGAGTCCGTCGCGACGACGTTGATGAATACTGTCTCGTCCGCTTCCCGACAAATCCGTTCGATATCCCGCAATTCGTGACGCTCAATGACCATCATCAACGTCGCTTTCTCAGCTCGTGAATACGTACCGATCGAAGGAATCTGCGTGATTCCACGAATGATGTGCTGATGCAGAGCCGTTGTGATGTCATCCGCATGATTCGTGACGATAAAAATCGTCAAGCGTTGGTTACTTGTATGAATCTCATCGACGACCTTAGAAGTCACGTAGATGAAGACGATCGTATATAAGGCAGTCGACCAGCCGAACAAGGCACCTGCCAATAGTGCGATCAAAAAGTTCAAGACGAACAGATATAAGCCGACACTGCGATCGGAAAAACGGGCAAAGATGAGGGCAACGATATCAAACCCACCCGTCGAAGCACCGAATTTAATCGTGATACCGGTACCAATCGCAAGCAAGACCCCTCCAAACACTGCATTCAGTGTCTGATCACCTGGTATGACAGCATATTGAGGAATAAGGCCAATAAAAATCGTCGTTGCCAGAACCGAAATCAACGTGACGATTGTAAAACTCCGACCTAACATGATCCATGCAAGCACGATCAAAGGGATGTTCAGCGCTAAGAACCAAACGTTTTCACCAAACGCAAACGCTGTATTTTGAAGGACTTGCGTCAAGATTTGGGCAAGTCCTGTAAATCCAGTCGAATAAACACCACTTGGAATCAAAAACCAGTTCATGGCAACGGCAATGACGAATCCTCCAATCGTAGCCACGATCACTTTTAACATACTTTCCTTTACTACTGCTGTCACACGCCGTTCTCCTCTCATTCATAACTATCTTGAAACACTTTAGCACATTCAAATGTCGCCGGATAGTCAAGATTTCCAAAGATTGATGTTCTTTTACATGATGGCGTTTTCATTTGTGACAAAGGTGTCCTCTAATTCGTGTTACACAAAAAAAGAACCGACTTGGCATCGGTTCTTTTTCATCGTATTTATACTGTCATCGAAGCAGGCACCGTAATCTTTCCTCCTGCCGGAACTTCTACAGTCGTTCCATGAACGTTTAAGCTGAATGCTTCGCCTTCCGTCTGAGTGATTTCGACGGCGTTTGGCTGAACATGGACATGTATATGATGACCGCGCCACTGCATCCGGAACGCATAGCTCGTCCAGCCTTTTGGCAACATCGGCTTAAAGGACAACGTATCGTTCGCTACCCGTAATCCGGCGAACCCGTGGACGATCGACATCCAAGATCCAACCATCGACGTGATGTGTAATCCGTCTTCTGTATCATTGTTGTAGTTATCAAGGTCAAGTCGTGCCGAACGTTGGTACAGTTCGACCGCTTTTTCCTCATAGCCGACTTCCGCTGCAATGATCGAGTAGATACACGGAGATAATGATGATTCGTGAACCGTACGTGGTTCATAGAAATCGAAGTTCGCTTTCTTCTCTTCTAGACTGAAGCGATCCGTCAAGAAGTAGAGACCTTGCAGGACATCTGCCTGTTTGATGAATACAGAGCGAAGGATCCGGTCCCAAGACCAATTCTGGTTCAGCGGAAGATGTTTTGGATCGAGTTCAGCGACCAGGATTTGTTCCTTATCCATGAAGCCATCCTGTTGCATGAAGATACCAGGAGCTGCTTCATCTTTTGGATAATACATCTTCGCGTCGATATCTGCCCACTTCGCCAGTTCCTCATCCGTCAACGCTAATTGATGCATGAGTTCTTGCAAACGTTCTGGTTCTTCTTGTGCCAAATGACGGTGAACGGTCTGCGTATATTCGAGACACCATGCTGCGATCAAATTCGTATACCAGTTGTTGTTGACGTTGTTCTCGTATTCATTTGGTCCCGTCACCCCAAGAATCATATAGACATCCTTATGCGCCACATAATTGACACGGCTTGCCCAATAACGAGCAATCTCGACTAACACTTCAAATCCGTATTGTCCGAGATACGATGTGTCACCCGTGTAGTTCGTGTAATTATAAATCGCATGCGCAATTGCACCGTTCCGGTGAATTTCTTCATGTGTGATTTCCCACTCGTTGTGGCACTCTTCTCCGTTCATCGTCACCATCGGATAAAGCGCACCCTTCATCCCAACATTCTTATCCGCATTTTCTTTTGCTTGCGGTAATTGATTGTGGCGATACTTGAGTAAATTCCAAGCCACTTCCGGTTTCGACGTCGCAAGGTAGAAGTTCAAGCAGTACGCTTCTGTATCCCAATACGTCGCACCACCATACTTCTCGCCCGTGAAGCCTTTTGGTCCGATGTTGAGGCGTGAGTCTTCACCTGTGTAGGTCTGGAACATATGGAAGATGTTGAAACGAATCCCTTGCTGTGCCTCGACATCACCTTCAATCTTCACATCCGCTTCTTCCCAGTGGTGCAACCAAGCTGCTTCATGTGTCGCAAGCAATGGTTCAAAGCCTGATTCGAATGCGACGTGAACCCGTTTCATCGCTTGCTCCAGTAACGCATCGATTTCATGATCGCGATTCGTTACGAGCGCAACGAATTTCTCGACAGTGACACCCTCACCTACTGCGGCTTGTTTCGTGAAACGATTCGCGACGTACTGCGTATTGCCATCGACGACCTCACACCGTGCGCCTTCGACGTCCGTGATCATAGCTGCCGTCACATGCCAATCGAGCTTTTTCGTTTTTGATGTGACATAACCAAACCGTTCTTCAATTCCGTGTTCAACGGGAAGCCAGAACTTCTCATCATAGTTTGAGTCTTCATTCTCAACATCCGCATCGAGATATGATTCAATGATGACCTCTGCTTCGAAATTGACAGGTGTTACCGTATATTGCAAGGCAGCGATTTCTTTATCGACGATCGAGAAGAAACGCTTGGATTCGACTTTTATCTCTTCTTCTCCATGCTTCAACAACATCGCCCGCGTCAACACACCATGTTGCATATCAAGTTCACGTTTGAAGTCGATGACTTCCCACGTATTCAAATCAACAGTTTTTCCGTTGACAGATACTTTCAAACCCATGATGTTGACAGCATTGAGTACTTTCGCGAAGTACTCCGGATAACCGTTTTTCCACCAGCCGACACGTGTCTTATCCGGATAATAAACACCTGCGACATACATGCCTTGATGCGTGTCCCCTGTGTACTCTTCTTCAAACGTTCCGCGCATTCCCATATGACCGTTTCCGATCGATGTCATCGATTCTGCCAATCGATTATCTTCTGGATGAAAACCAAGCTCTGTAATTTTCCACTCATTGACCTCAAAAAGTCGTTTCATCGTCAAGTCGCTCCTTTTTTATGCTACGCATGTCAGTCAATCTGATCATGTAAGCGTTTCATCTATACTCTACATTCTTTATTGTACACATAAAAAGCATCAATGCAATCGTTTGCACGAAAATAAATTTCTTTTTCTGCAACCGCTTCCTTTTACTAGAAATCGACATCCATTTGAATCAAAAAAAGTCTATTTTCAAACCAATCGGTTTAAAAATAGACTTCTGTTTCACGCTTCAGATTTTCCGCCACAAGACTGACGGACGACGAGATAATGTGGAACGATGACGCGCTTCCCATAAGGGGTCGCATCTTCATTGATTTGTTCAATCAAACAATTCGTCGCTTCAAAACCAAGTCCAAAGATATTGATTTCAACAGAAGTCAACGGTGGGCTTGAGAATTCTGCGATGAACAAGTTATTGAAACTGACGACGGCCATTTGATCCGGCACACCGATCCCCATCTCATTCAGGGTACTCATGACACCAAGTGCCATCATGTCGTCACTGACGACGACAGCCGTCGGCGGATGTTCAAGCGACATCAGTCGTTTGACTGCCTCAGCGCCTCCTGTCGTCATGAATGGTGCACTGACGATGTAGGATTCTTGAATCGGGATGCCCTCTTCCATGAGAGCCGTCTTGTAACCCCCGACACGTTCTTGCGTCACAGCTAAATCCTGTGCGCCTCCGACGAATGCGATACACTCATGCCCAAGTTGATGCAAGTACTTCGTCACTTCGCGACCGGCTAGATAATTATCCGTATCGACATACGTGACATGTGATGAATCACTGAATGGTTTTCCGACGACGACGAACGGAAACTTCGAATCTTGCAGAAATTGAACGACTTTGTCATCCGTACGGGAATACAGTACGACGACACCATCGACACGACGGCCCTGAACCATCGAGACGACACCTTCATATACTTCTTCTTCCGAGACACCTGTCGTCATATATAACGAATATCCATTTTGATGCGCTTTTGTACTGATTCCTCGAATGACCTCCGAAAAGAACGGGTTTTGTAGCGTTTTTGTTGCAGCACTTGGCATGACGAGACCGATCGCTTGTGTCGTTCGATTCGCGAGACTGCGCGCATGAACGTTCGGATAATACCCGAGCTCATCCATCGCCTGCCGCACCCGTTCCTTCGTCTTTTGACTGATGCGTGAACTATTCGCAATGACGCGTGATACCGTCGAGGGTGCGACATTCGCTTCCCGTGCTACATCCTTGATTGTTACCTGCATCCCCTTCACCTCACATTTCCCCTAGTTAAGTATTTTATTTTGTTTGACGTTGCATGCGTTTACGGTGAACGAGAAGAAGTATGAGCGCTAAAATCGGAGCAATCGCACCAATTGCGATGATCGACCACCAGTTGACTTGTGACTTTTCGATGACATAGCTGTTCGCACTATTTGCATCAAGCGTGATCTCATAGGCGTCACCATCTTGACGCACCAAGTCTGAGAATAAAAGTCCTCTTAGACGCTGATCATCACCGACTTCTTTCGCAGACACGCGTAAGCTCGTCTTTTTTTCTCCAAGATTAATCGCGTAAATGACTTTTTGTTGTTTCGTCTCCCGTGAGTAGACTGCCATATGATCGGTTTTTGCGATCAAGCGTTGCTTCCCTGTTGCAAACGCTGGGTAGTCCTGACGCATCTCGTTCAACGTTTTTACGTACTGTTGCATCTTCTTATTTTGATCAAATGTCATCATCATCCGGTTTCCAGGATCCTCACCACCTGGCATCGCCACCTCTGTTCCTTGGTAGACGATCGGCATCCCTGGTGCAGCATAGAGTGCGAACAGCGCTAATCGAAGCTGCCGCTCCTCTTCATCTGCTCCACCAATCTTTGCTTCCGTGATGAAGCGCTTGACATCATGATTATCAATGAAGGTTGCAAGTCCCTTGGCATTCGGATTAAACGTAGTATCTCGATTATAAACTGAATCGAGCTCTTCCGCGGAACCATTTTTGCGAGCAAACTGATCCTTGACTCCATAATAAAACGGGAAGTTCGTCACAGAATCAAAACCTAATTTCGAATAGGACGCGATTTTTCGCGGATCTCCATCGAACACTTCAGCCAACAAGAATAAGTCTGGATGCTTTTCTTTTACTGCTGGGATAAACGTTTTCCAAAATGACGCTGGCACATGGCGAACCGTATCGAGCCGGTATCCGTCTATACCCGTTTCATCGACCCAGTAGTTCGCGACATCAACTAAATAATCCACGACTTTCGGATTTTCTGTATTGAAGTCCGGTAAATCGAACAGCCAGTTATTCTCGACTTCCGACGGGTTATTCCAGTTCATGATCGGTTGATTTTTATGAAACCACTCCGGTTTTTCTTTCACCATTGGATGATTTGGTCCTAAATGATTGACGACAAGATCAAGGACGACCTTGATATCCCGTTTATGCGCTTCTTTGACGAGACGTTTAAACTCTTCCTTTGTTCCGAAGTGCGGATCAATCTCGTAATAATCATCCGTCCAGTATCCATGATAACCATTCGGACGGTTCTTAAAGATCGGCGTCAACCAAATCGAAGTGAATCCCTTTTCCTTGATGTAATCGAGACGTTTCGTCACACCTGCTAAATCGCCACCTTGGAACGCTTTTGGATTTTCGGGATCCGCCTCTCGATCATTACTCGGATCGCCATTCTCGAACCGGTCCACCATGATGAAATACATTCGTTCTTTTTCCCAACCTGCTGCTTCACCCGTCATCGGTTGAAGCCCGATAGACAAGAGAAGCGGCAAGAGGAGAAGCATTATGCCTCGTCTCATGCCGCTGATTTCCCCCTTATGATTATCCTTTCGTTCCACCTGCTGTCAATCCAGACACGAAGAAGCGCTGGAATGCGAAGAAGAGAAGAACGATTGGAACTGCTGATAATACGGCACCTGCCGCAAATAACGTGAAGTTATTGTCGAACTGCTCCGACACCATGTTGTACAACCCGACCGCAAGTGTCTGTTTCTCAGGAGAACGCAGGACGAGCGATGCTAAAATGAAGTCGTTGAATGGTGCCATGAAGTTGAACAATGCGATGACGGCGACCATCGGTTTTGCTAGCGGTAAGATGATTTGCCAGAAGATTCGTAAGTGACCGGCACCATCCATCCGTGCCGCCTCATCGAGTTCTTTTGGAATCGTATCGAAATATCCTTTTGCAAGATACGTATTCATTGGAATCGCGCCACCCGAGTAGAGTAGGATGAGCGCCAGATGCGTATCAAACAATTCTAACATATTAAGCAAGACATAAATCGCAATGATTGCAACGAATTGCGGTACCATCTGCAACACGAGGAACAAGATGAGTGAATTTTTCCGACCGACGAAGCGATAGCGTGAAAAAATGTATCCTGTTAAAGTGATTAGCGCGACGGAGACGACCATCGTGATGACGGCAATCTTGATTGTGTTTAAATACCACATGCCATAATCCGTTTTTGACGGATCAAACAAATCAAAGTAGTGAATCAAAGTCGGATTACTTGGGAAGATATCCGATGTAATACTTTTCCCTGGGTTAAGTGAAGTACCAACGACCCAAAGGAGTGGATAGACGATAATGATGGAGGCGACCGTCAAAATGAGATATGACAACGCCATGTTGATTCGGTTTTGTTTTCTCATATTAGATCATATCCTCATCTTTAAATGATTTTGAACGCTTGAACTGAATAACGGCAATCGTCATGATGAAGAACGACAACACAAGCGTGATCGCTGCTGCGAATCCATACTGCGGGTTCGCGCCAAGCGACAATTTGTAAATCCACGAAATCAAGATATCCGTTCCACCAGCCGATTGACCCGGTACTGCCGGTCCACCGTTGTTGAAGAGATAGATGATATTGAAGTTATTGAAGTTGAACGTATACTGCGTGATCAAGATCGGTGCTGTTGCGAAAAGAATCATCGGCAACGTGATTAAGCGGAATTTCTCTCCTGCTGTCGCTCCATCAATTGTTGCTGCCTCATAGAGATCCTCTGGTATCGACTGCAAGATCCCTGTCGTCAGCGTCATGATGTATGGAAAACCTAACCACCATTGAATCCCGATCAATGCAAGCTTCGTATACGTTGGATCCGTCATCCAGTCGAGACCGTTATCGAGACCAATCGCTGGTAACAATGTCGTATTGAAGACACCGAATGTCTCATTGAACATCGAGCGGAAGATCAAAATCGTGATGAACGCTGGTACTGCCCATGACAGGATCAAGATGGAACGGAAGAACCGTTTTCCTTTGAGTCCCTTTTGGTTCAGTAAGACTGCCAGTCCGATACCGATCGCGATGACACCTGTCGTCGAAGCGACGGTCCAGACAAGCGTCCAACCAAGAACGCTGACGAATGTGTCGCGGAAAATATCAACCGTGAAGATATTCAAGAAGTTTTGAATCCCGATCCAGTCAACCAGCTTTGCTGGCGGCGAGTTGTTGAACTTATAGTTTGTAAAAGCAATCAAGAAAGTAAAAATCAACGGTAAGACGACCGTGAACACTAAAAGTACTAATGAAGGAATCAACATCGCATACGGGAATCCATTATCACGGAAATTCCGAAGTTGCATCTTCAAGGAAGGTACTTCGAGGTTCATGTCGCGCAACTTACCGATTCGATACGCATCGATAAAGTTCCAGACGTAAATGGTGATACCAAAGACAAGTAAAATCAAGGCAATGATGCCCTCGACCATTAGAAAGATCGAGTGATCCCCCCTTACGCCTGGTACCTCACCGAGTGTAATCAAGCCCCAAATCGCTCCGCGATCGCCAGGACCATTTCCGGCTCCTTTGAAGAACAGTTCAAAGTTGACGAGAAAATATGATAGTACGACGACAAAAAATGTCGCGCCTTTAAGGAATTGTTTATTGTATAGTTGTCCTACTCCTGGAATGATCGACATCAGCGCCGCAATCGTGCGGTGGTTCGTCTTTTTTTCAGGCGTTGGATTCGTCGGGTGTGGTGTTGCAATCGCAGCCATCGTCCGTTCTCCTTTCCAAAGGTCATGTCTGACCTCAGGCTTCTCTTCCAACCATAAAGATGAGGGGGAATTCAAGATCCCCCTCTCTTTATCTCTTTTTCATGGATTCACGCGTTCCATTTACGCTTATTGATTGTTAGCTTCGATTTGTTGCTTGATTTGTTTGACAGCATCATCAGCTGATTTTTGTGCATCTTGCTTGTTTGTTGCAACAAGCTGGAGTGCTGCTGCCATTGGTTCCCAAACTTGACCCATCTCAGCGATGTTCGGCATTGGCACACCGTTTTGTGATTGTGCGAAGACTGCTGCTGCGACTTCGTTATCCTTGATTGCTGCATCTTCTTGAAGCGCAGTGACTGGTGGGATCTCATTGTATTTTTCGAACATTGCTTTCGCGTTCTCTTCACCAGTGAGTGATGCCAAGAACTTCTCAGCCCATTCTGCATTTTCCGAGTATGCTGAAATCGCGTATGTTTTTACACCAACGAATGTTTTAATCGGCTCACCGTTTGGAAGTTTCGGAAGTGCTGAAGCTCCGAGGTTGATGCCTTTTTCTTTATAGCTCGCAACTGCCCATGGACCGTTCATGACAGCAACAGCTTTTTTATCGCCGAAGAGTTGGTCAAGTGCTTGACCACCGCCACCACCGATAAGACCTTTCGGGAAGAGACCTTCTTTGTACCACTTGCCGATGTAATCCATACCTTCTACAGCACCTTTGTTGTTCAAGCCAATATCTGCTGGATCCAATTTGCCACCGTTGTCTTTGAAGACATATCCGCCGTAGCCACCGATTGGACCGTGCGCGAAGTAGAAGTTATCCCAAAGCGCGAGGAATCCGTATTTACCGTCTTTCTTTTGCTCAGTTGAGATCTTGTACAGATCATCCATTGAAGCTGGTGCTTCTTTTAATTCATCTTTATTGAAAAGGAGGATTGGTGTTTCAACTGCTTTCGGATATCCGTAGACTTTACCGTCAAACGTTACTGCTGATTTCGCTGTATCGATGAATGGCTCAAGTGCTTTTTCGCCATCTTTGAGTTCTGCGATCAAGCCTTGGTCAACGACTGTACCGATTTGGTCGTGTGGAAGAAGCATGATGTCCGGTCCTTTACCTGCTGGTCCGTCAAGTGCTACTTTCTTCTGCTGATCTGTCATCTTAACTTCTTTGACTTCAACTTTGACGCCTTCTTTTTCTTCGAACGCTTTAGCTGCCGCTTTAGTCGTTTCAGCTTTTTCAGTGTCTTCCCAGATGACGATCTTGCTTGGTTTTTTACTGCCTGAATCTGAAGATGATGATTCAGAATCTGATCCACCGCCACATGCTGCAAGTGCACCGATTGCCATGACAGATACAGAGAGACCTGCTACGAATTTTTTCATTTCCATGATTAAAATTTCCTCCCCAAGTTAACTTATGAATGATAAGTTTTAATGCACAACGTTTGCATAAAGGCACAACCATTTTCTCATGATAACAACCGAGCAATTGTAAGCGTTTTATGAAAACGTTTGCATCACCTTTACATTTTTATTATACAATCTAAAATCCTTTTGACAAGTCCTTTTATTCAATTATTTTCTTACATTTCAAAACTTTTTATTTTTGATTTCATTATTTGAATCAAATGCTGTAGAGAATAAGTACATAAAAAAGAAAACGTTTTCATTTTTATCTTTTGCACAACATGATGCAAACGATTGCATCATACTCTCGACTTTTATCAGGAATCCTTGATTTCACGGGATTGGAATTGACTTTAAGAAAGCGCTTTACTATTCTTAGGTCGAAGACATAATCAATATGATGCAAGCGATTGCGTTAAGGAGTGACTGCCATGTTCAAAGAAGCTGTGTTTCACCGCGCGATGTCTCCGTTCGTCTATAAATATGATGAGCGAACAATCCACATCCGTTTACAAACGAAAAAAAATGACGTTGATCACGTCGATTTGATTTGGGGCGATCCGTATGATTGGCATACCGAAAACCCAGATGCTGCCGATTGGAACTTCGATCCCTCAAAATCCAACTACTGGAATACATTTGAAACACCGATGAAGCGAAGTGGATCAGATGAACTATATGATTATTGGTTCATCGATGTCGTTCCACCCTTCCGTCGTCTACGATATGGTTTCCGTCTCCATGACAGTGCAACAAGCCAAGTCTTTACAGAGCGTGGATGGTTCGATGAAAAACCGCTCGATGATACAGGCTACTATTTCTGTGTTCCTTTCCTTAATGCAGTCGACGTATTCACTGCACCGGATTGGGTCCAGGATACAGTTTGGTATCAAATCTTCCCAGATCGCTTTGCAAATGGCGATGCGACGAATGATCCAGTTGGTACACTTCCATGGAATAGTACGGCACCGACAACGACGAATCTCTTCGGTGGAGATTTCCAAGGTGTCATCGATCATATTGACTACCTTGTTGAACTCGGCATCACTGGTATTTACTTCTGTCCGATCTTCTTAGCAAAATCGAACCATAAATACGATACGATCGATTACTTAGAAATTGATCCACAGTTTGGCACAAAAGAAAAGTTCAAGGAAATGGTTGATTTGTTACACGCACATGGCATTCGCATCATGCTCGATGCTGTTTTCAATCATGCCGGCTTCCACCATAAAGCTTTCGCTGATATTCGTGAACATGGTAGTCATTCGACATACAAGGAATGGTTCCACTTACGAGATTTCCCACTCATAACCGAGCCGCTACCGAACTATGATACATTTGCTTTTGTTCCCGAGATGCCAAAATTCAATACAGAAAACGATGAAGTCAAATCATACTTGCTTCATGTCGCTCGTTACTGGGTCGAGGAATTCGGTATCGATGGTTGGCGACTCGACGTCGCCAACGAGGTTGATCACGCATTCTGGCGTGATTTCCGTCAAGTCGTCAAATCGGTCAACCCTGACACGTATATCCTTGGTGAAATTTGGCATGATTCACAGGAATGGTTGCTCGGTGACCAGTTTGACGCTGTCATGAACTATCCATTTACGAATGCCGCTTTGAACTTCTTTGCCTTAGATAAAACTAAAGCAACTTCGTATGCGAACGATATGTCGCATGTATTGTTCTCAAACACGATGAATGTCAATGAAGTGACCTTTAATTTAATCGGTTCACACGATACACCACGTGCGTTGACGCGTGCTGGCAATAACAAACAGAAGCTTCGTCTTCTCTTGTTATCGATGTTGACGTTCTCGGGTAGTCCTGTCATCTATTATGGTGATGAAATCGGTCTCGATGGCGATCAAGATCCAGGCTGCCGAAAATGTATGCCATGGGATCCAGAGGAGCAGGATCGGAAGTTATTCGCCTATACGCGACACTTGTTACAGCTTCGAAAGCAGCATAAGACACTCGCGAACAAAGGACATATCTCTTTCGTTCATGCGAATGATGAGACGAATACGATCATCATGCGTCGCATGAGCCCGGAAGGATTGTATTATATCTACTTCAACAATTCAGATGTTCCTGTTTCATTGACCGCTCCACAAGCTGGTCGAGGGCTTGATTTATTGACGAACACGCACCAGCAGACACTTGATGTTTCTCTCCCCGCGTATTCTGGAACGATCGTTCAAGTCTTATAACCACCTAAAAGCCTGTATACTCACCTTCTAAAAAAGAAGTTTTGTGTACAGGCTTTTTCTGTATCCGTTCTCCAAGATAAAAACAAGTTAATGAATGCCATCGAATTAGGGTATAGGGTACAGAAAGGAGGACATCCTCGATGGAAATTTTCTTTTACGCTGGTCTCATCCTCATCGGCTTGTTTACGATCAGTTACTTGAGTGAACGATTCCACGTCCCGAGTATTCTGGCCTTCATCTTGATTGGAATCGTCCTTGGATTTTATTACGATCCTCCCGAAGAACTGAAACTCGGAGGAGAAGCGGGCATCATCGTCCTGTTCTTTTTACTCGGTCTAAAATTTTCAGTGGCGGACTTGCTGATTCAGCTCCGTTCCATTTGGAAAGCAGGAGTCATCGATATTCTACTTTCGTTTGGTGGAACAATCCTGTTGACTTTATCGTTCGGTTTTTCTATCGCCGAATCGTTTTTGATCGGCTGTGTCTTGTATGCGACGAGTTCTTCGATTTCAGCTCGACTGCTCGATCGGGAACCGGATAAACATCAGGATGTGAATCGCTTCGTGCTGTCCCTACTCGTCTTCGAAGATTTGATGGCACCGATCCTACTGACGACGGCACCGTTCGTTTTAGAGACTGAGACGTTCTCGGTAGCAAAAATTAGTATCATCTTTCTCGGATTTGGCTTCTTCTTCATTGCTTTAATCATCATGACGTTGTTCATCCGAAGACGGAAACGTCTCGTCGATTCACTCTACCGTCATCCTGATGCCGGCATCGGAATCATCGGGTTAATCTTGTTATTTTCCGGTATCGGTATTTTATTCGGCTTGTCAGAAGTACTTGGCGCCTTCATCATCGGTATTCTGTTAACCGAACTGGATGAGACGCGTTATCTTAAACGACTAGTCACGCCGTTTCAAGACTTATTATTACCATTGTTCTTTATCACGTTCGGAATGTCATTCGAGTTGACTGACGGATTACCGATTGATCTATTTTTCTTCGCTCTTGTCATTTGGGGAGTCGTCTCTAAATTCTTAGTCGGTTACCTCGGCGGAAGGTCCTTTGGTTTATCGAATTATCATGCGATCGAATCTGGCTTTTGTCTTGGTCCACGTGGTGAATTTTCGATACTTTTCATCACGCTCGCTAGTGGTGCATTCGTGACGTTGACCGGGATATACATTTTTGTTTCTGCTTTTCTTGGAATTTTACTATTCCGTATCTCTACAGGATTGACGAACCGTACACATGCGACCGCACGAAAAATCAAAAAGAAATTGAATTAAAAAGACGTCGGTGCCTCGTGCGTTTCCGACGTCTTTCTTCTATATATGTTCTTCGATTCATCGTCCGACAAAAACAGGGCGTTTTTTTTCGATGAAGGACTCAACCGCGTGACGGTGGTCTTCCGTTTTTCCAGCACGTGACTGATAGATGATTTCTTGAGCTAGCATTTCCTCCAAATTATTTTCATAACTCGCTGCTTGCAGCTGCTTAATGTACCCGATCACTTTCGTCGGACGATTCGCTAGCTGACGAGCAAAAGCTGTGACCTCTTCAGCAAATCGTTCCGCTTCAATGCTTCGCGTCGCAAGGTTGAGCGTAACGGCTTCTTCTGCTGAAATCGTATCACCGAGTAACGCAAGCTCCGTTGCTTTTGCCGCTCCGATCAGTCGAGGTAAGAAATACGGGGCACCCGCATCCGGAACAAGACCGATATTAATGAATCCGAGCGACAATTTCGCTTCAGAGTGGACGAGCCGGAAATCACAAGCAAGCGTCAATGATAAACCGGCACCTGCTGCAACACCATTGATGGCAGCAATCGTCGGTTTTTTCGTTTTAGCGAGTGCCCGAACGACAGGATGATAATACTGCTGTAGATATTCACCATGATCGAGCTCAGGCGAGACGGTTTTCAAATCTTGTCCTGCACAAAAACCGCGTCCTTCACCAGTCAAGACAATGACACGTACTTCCTCATCCTGATTCGCTTCTTCTAGAGCGTCTGCCAGCTCTTCTAATAAATTCGACGTTAATGCATTCAGTTGTTTGGGTCGAGCCAGCGTTAGCGTTGCGATTTGATCCTTGACGACATAATGCATTTCTCGTTTCATCAGATTCCCCTACCTTTTAAAAAATGAATGATTGTTCATTATGATGTATTCGTGATATTTTATGAAAATCCTTTTAAATCTCTTTTTTTTCGATGAAAGACAAAAAACCCTCTTTCATTATGAAAATCGAAGGCGTATAGTTTCAAAAAGATAAAGAAACACTATTCGTTTTATGAAACAAAGGGGATTTATTTATGAAAACAGTCAAGCAACCAAGCTTATTCCACATTACGTGGCCATTATTCATCGAGATTGCATTGCATATGAGCCTCGGGATCATTGCAACGTTGATTTTAAGTTATTACTCAGATAGCGCTGCTGCGGCAGTCGGTGTATCCAATCAAATTTTGAATATCTTCATTATTCTCTTTAACATCACCTCGGTCGGTGCAACGATCATCATTGGTCAGTACCTCGGTGCAAGAAAGACGCAAAACGCTCGTCAAACGGCTCGTTCTGCTTTTGCGATTAACTTGTATACCGGTCTAATCGTTTCTCTGACCGTCGTGTTGTTCGGAAGACAACTCCTTGGATTTTTCTCGTTAGAAGGAGAGACACTCGTCTATGGCGAAACGTTCATTAAGATCGTTGGTCTGTTCCTTTTCTTAGAAGCCATCTCATTGACACTGGGTGCGATTCTTCGGAGTCATGGATTCACTAAAAATGCTATGTACGTCACGCTACTGATGAATTTCGTTAGTGCTTTTGGTAACGTCATCGCTGTTCTTGGACTCTTCGGCATTCCCGTTCTCGGTGTTGCTGGTGTCGCTTGGTCGATCGTCATCGCCCGGACAATCGCTGTCCTGGTCTTGTTCTTTGTCGTTTACCGCAAACTTTCTTTACGTTTTACAGTAAAAGACTTGATTCATTTCAATCGTGAGGATGTGAAACGAATCATGAACATCGGAATCCCATCTGCTGGTGAAGGGATCTCGTATCAATTCTCACAACTCATCATCACAGGATTCATCGCAACAATTGGTGAAGCAGCGTTGTCTGCTCGTGTTTATGTATCGAATATCACAATGCTTTGTTTCTTATTCACACTTGCGATCGCGCAAGGAACGCAATTACTCGTCGCACGCCAAGTTGGTGCGCAACAATTCGAACAAGCATACGGACGGGCTGTGAAAACATTGAAGATCGCTGTTTTCGCAAGCTTCATCTCAGCTGTTGCACTTGCTTCATTCGGTTCATCGATTCTATCAGCGTTCACATCGAGTCCTGAAATCATTGCAATCGGTATCCCACTACTTTGGGCAAGTGTCATTCTTGAACCAGGTCGCGCAATGAACATCGTACTGATGGGAACTCTTAAATCGGCAGGAGATGTTCGTTTCCCTGTCGCCATCGGTATTCTATCGATGTGGGGAATCGCGGTCGTCCTCAGTTATACACTTGGTCTTGGTTTCGGTCTTGGTTTACTTGGAATCTGGATTGCCTTCTCTGCTGACGAATGGTTCCGTGGCATTTTCGCTATGAAACGTTGGCACGGACGGAAATGGGTCCAATACTCACTCGTCAAAGGAGAAACACATGAGCAAAACGAACGTCGAGAGGCTTCTGAAGCAGTCTAAGATTGACTTTGAATCCCTCACTTATCCTGTTGATCTTGATGATTTATCTGCTGAAGCCGTCGCTAGAAAGATTAATTACCCCCTTTCGACCATTTTTAAAACCCTTGTTTTGAAAATGGTCGAAAATAAATATGTCTTCGTCGTCATTTCGGGGGAAGAAGAACTCTCTCTAAAGGCAGCGGCTAAAGCATTGCATTCGAAAAAAGTCGCGCTTGTTCCGATGAAGGAGTTAGAATTCCTGACTGGCTATATTCGAGGTGGTGTCTCTGCTATCGGTGCTAAGAAGAATTTTCCCGTTCTTTTATCGGATCGTGCTATCCATGAACCATTCATCATCATATCCGCTGGAAAACGTGGACATCAAGTTCGATTGAATCCTCATGATTTTTTATCTTTCATTCAAGGGATTCTCTTTACAAACGGCTGAATTCCATCTCCTAACTATGATATGATGAGTAGTATCGATGAAGTGGCAGGAGGAATCATTTTGTGGAAAGATCGTGTTCGTAATTCAATACCCAACCTATTTACGTTCGGAAATCTGTATTGTGGTTTTTTAGCCATCGTCATGGCAGCAAAAGGTGATTTTCAAAATGCCACCTTACTAATCGTCATCGCGATGATGCTTGATAGTCTGGACGGACGTCTTGCTCGGATGCTTGGTGTAGCAGGCGACTTCGGAAAAGAACTGGACTCATTAGCAGATATCGTGACATTCGGTGTCGCACCTGCAATGATGGCCTACTATACGTATTTCTATGAATTCGGAGAAGTTGGTTTGCTAATCTCTGCTCTGTTCCCGTTGTTCGGCGCATTCCGTCTTGCCCGGTTTAATTTATCGGCAACGAATGTGGCATCTGCTTATTTTTCAGGTGTACCGATTACAGCGGCAGGTGGTATTTTGGCCGTCGTCACGTTGTTTAGCGGACGAATGAATGATTTGATGGTTCCACTCGTCTTCACAGGTCTTGCCTTCTTGATGGTCAGTCGTGTCAAGATTCCAAGTTTCAAAGACATTCCCGTCCCGCGCCATACATTTGTCATCACCTTTACATTGCTGTACGTGACGTATGTCATGATTGCTCGTAGTAATGAATGGTCGACTTTTTGGTTCGTCGCTGTTCCGTTATACATCGCGTTTCTCCTTTTCTCATTTATCAAAAAGAAGAAGCAAAAGCAACATTCAAATGGCTGATGACCTCAAGTGGTCTAGTTTCTCGTACGAGAAACTAGACCACTTTTTTTATTGGACCGCTTCTCCCTCGCTCGTTTTCAAGATATATGGGTATACTTATGACAGAAGCTATCACGGAAATGGAGGAATGTCACGCATGGAACAGTTCCATAAACGTCTTTGGATTTTCTTTTCGATTTGGTTTACCATCGGCTTGATCTTAGTCGGATTTTCTATACTACCCCCTTGGCTCGAATGGGCCAACGCCGTTTTTTTATTCGCTTCCGGCTTATACGCTGCCCTCTACTTTTGGCATGTCTTACCGAAGGGACGCCTTGTCATCCCCTTCATCTTCTTTGGTTCGATCATCATCGAGTCGATTGGCGTTCATACCGGTTGGCCGTTTGGAACATATCGTTATGAATCCGACTTTGGTGTGCAATTATTAGGTGTGCCGATTACGATCGGGGCTGCATGGTTGTCGGTCATGGGTGCGAGTCTCGCTTTCTCCCGTTTGTTCTCGTTTCGCTATAGTACACTGATTCTCGTTCCATTGTTTGCCGTTTGGCTCGATTTAGCGATCGATCCTGTTGCTGCTAATGTGAAGTCTTATTGGCTTTGGCAAGACGGTGGCTGGTATTACGATATTCCGACACAGAACTTCTTCGGGTGGTATGGAACGGCGCTCGTCTTTTCCTTTTTTATCAGTCGCTATCAAGTTAAGGCGACGGATGCCTCACTCGAGCAAAACAACCAATATCTCTTTTTAATGTTGCACACCTTATTCGGCGTAACGGCAGGAGTTTCTAGTCTCTATGGCGTCACTTTGATCAGCTTAAGTGCATTCATCATCTACTTCATTGTGAAACGAGGGGTTATCGTTGAAAGAAGCAAACAAAAGCAAATTAGCTGAGACCGTATTTCATACGTATGTCGATCATGCTTTGATTCAGCGTCATTTTCATCGTGTTTTATACCGCGCAGACGATCTACCCGTCCCAGGGCTCATGCTTGCTACGCATAGTTCTTGGTGGGATGGCATGATTCTCTTTCATTTAGATCAAACCTGTTTCCGTCATGATCCGTATGTCATGATTGACCAGGCAGGACTCGCCCGTTTTCCATTCTTCTCCCGTCTCGGAGCTTTCTCTGTCGACCGGACATCGTTCTCTGATATCAAGACAAGCCTTCAATATGCAAAAGCACAACTCCAAAACGGAAGCAGCGTCTGGATGTTTCCTCAAGGTGAGGAACGGCATCAAGAAGAACGACCGATGCATTTAGCAAGTGGAGCAACGCAATTAATGCGTCATGCGGATACCGTGTCTCTCGTCGCCTTCTACTATTCGTACGGACATGAACAGCAACCGGATGTCTATGTAAGGACGCGTCGCTTTTATCCATTGTCTGACGAACGATCCAGTGTCCAAGTAAAACGTCTGACAGTAGAGCTAACAGCACTATATGACGACATACGAGCAGATGCGATGGCAGAGCGTGTTGATTTGTATCGCTGTATCTCAAAACGAAGGGAACCACTCCCTGCGCGAACGGAACGCTGGTTACGGGCACTTCGGTCATGAGTTGGTTCTTTTTTTTCTTCGCTCTAGCTGTCTGTCTCTACACATGGGTCAATTTAGCTTTTTTACCTCGATTAACGGATGCCGTTCAACCAGATAGTCTAGCAATCTGCATCCCGTTACGTAACGAGGAGCGCAATGTACGAAAATTATTAGACGCACTGGAACCAGCTTTGACATCAGGGATGCACGTCTACTTATATGAAGATCGTTCGACCGATCGGACGCGTGAGTTATTGCTCGATCGGATTGGTCAAGACAATCGTTTTACGGTGATTGATGGTCTTCCCTTACCAGTAGGCTGGGCAGGAAAGGTCCATGCGTGTCATCAACTCGCGAGACGAACGACAGAGGACTATCTATTATTTCTCGATGCTGATGTGACACTGACACCTGATGCAATCTGTCGCTTATACGGAACGTTACGAACAGAACGAGCCGTGTTTCTTTCCGGTTTTCCGTCATTTCCTGTACCGACGTTTCTCGGGAAGTGTTTGATTCCGATACAACATGTTCTTATCGCACAGCATCTTCCGATTCCGTTTCGCAAGGTGAAACATCCGGCTTTTGCCGCTGCGAACGGTATGGTCGTCCTCGTCGAACGACAGGCTTACGAACAAGTCGGTGGACATGACAGTATTCGAACGGCTCTTGTGGACGACCTAGAGCTTTGTCGTACATTTAAACGACATGGATGGACAACGACACTTGTCGAAGTCGCCCCAGTTGTTTCTTGCGACATGTACGCCACGAATGAAGAGGTCTGGCAAGGTTTTCTAAAGAATGTCTTTCGTGGGATGAACGATTCCTACACCGTCGGATCATACTTTCTACTCTTTTACTTGATTCAAGCAAGCATCCTTCCTTATCTCATCATCCATCCTTCTTGGCAGATGGGTGCCGCGTTATTCCTTCTCTATATGGCGCGGTTACGGATCGATGGTGCAGCGCGGATTCGACATGTTTGGTGGCTTCATCCACTGGCGGTACTCCTTTATGTCATCTTGCTAGCCAGTGCGATGATTCGAAGCTTTAGGAAACGGGAAATCACATGGAAGGGTCGAACCTATTCATAAGGAGGAATCAATAGTATGAAACATATAGCTGTCATCGGAGCCGGTCTTGGTGGACTCAGCGCCGCCATTTCATTAGCTGCAAAAGGGTTTCGTGTCACTGTCGTCGAGCGTAATGCACATATTGGCGGCAAGATGATGCCGATCGTCACAGAAGGACATCGCTTCGACTTCGGACCGAATACGATTACAATGCCGGAAGTCTTTCAGTCTGTCATTCTCGAATCCGGTGCGGATCCTGATGAATACTTTACATTTACGAAACTCGAGCGCCATACGATCAATCACTTTTCAGACGGACGCACGTTAACCTTTTCGTCTGGGCGCGAAGCGATGCGAACAGAAGTAGATCGTTTCACGAACGGTCAGTTGGCGAAGAACGATATTACCGGTTACCAAGAGGAAGTCGCGAAGTTGCATACGATCGCCAAACGACAATTTTTCACAAATATCGATTCATATGTCCGCCCTTCCCTTTGGCGTGACATGCTAAAAGTGCATCCCTTTCAAAGTCTCCATGGACTGCATAAACACTACTTTAAGGATAAAGAGTTAATTCAGGCACTTGATCGTTATGCGACATATATCGGGAGCAGTCCGTATCAAACACCTGCTACCTTCAGTTTAATCGCTCATTTAGAATTGAATGACGGCGTCTACTTCACGAATGGCGGCAATACAGCAATCGCAGAAGGATTCGCTCGACGTGCAAAAGAACTCGGTGTCGTCTTCCGGCTTGGAGATGAGGTGACCCAGATCGAAGTCGTCGATGGACAAGCAACGGAAATTGAATTGAATCACTTGGAATATCTCCCGGTTGACTTCGTCGTCATGAACGGTGATTTGTTGACACAATATCCACGCCTGATCTCAGAAACCGCACGACCTGATTTTAAAAATCCGACGCCTGCTCAAGTCGAACCGTCCATTTCGGCCTACGTCCGATGCATCGGTCTCTCACGTCGAATCGAAGGGCTGGCTCATCATAACGTCTTCTTCTCTTCGGATTACGAAGCTGAGTTCAAGGCACTCTTTGATGAAAAACGGTACGCTGAGGAACCGACGATTTATATCTCCAATTCTTCCGTCACAGCACCAGAAATGGGACAAGCGGGTGACAACTTATTCGTGCTCGTCAATGCACCTGCAACGGATACTGGACATGCGATTGATTTTGATACGTATGATCAACTGATCAATCAACGGTTGCAGTCGTTTGGAATTGATATTTCATCAGATGTCGTCTACGAACAACGGGTCACACCACAGGATATCGAACAAACCTTCTTTGCTTATCACGGCTCGTTGTATGGCTTGTCATCCAATGGCATCCGTTCGTCTTTCCTCCGTCCGAGTAACCGTTCAAAGAATGTTCACAATTTATTTTTTGCTGGCGGATCAACGCATCCCGGTGGTGGTAGTCCAATGGTGACGCTTTCAGGAAAATTAGCAAGTGAACGAATCGTCTCCGCTGTCGCCGCTACCCTGTGAACGTTATGTGAATTGCATATCAATCACTTGTACGGACAACTAAGATTTGATACGATTACTTCGAGTTCAAGAGGTAGTGATTGACCCCACATCCTCAATCAAGCGCAAGGTGACTTCCCCGAGTCAAGAGCGTTGAAGAACTTACTTTTTCTAACCAGCGAAATCAAATGGGACCCACCCATTTCATCACGCGACTCATCGTGTGTCCATTCGCATGACTTACGACGTTCCCCCTTAGATCGTCTCATCCGAATGGTCCACAGATAGCTCGATAAAGAAAAGACCATCCCCGTGGTCAAAATAGACCTATCTCGTAGTCCAGATGTTCGCTCTGGTGTAGAAGTAATCTGAGACTCCCCGGTCTCAGACCATAGAAAAAAGACCTTGGTCCCCGCCAAGGTCTTTTTTCTATAGTCTTGTATTAAATCGTTGCGAGCAACTTCATCTTTTGCCAACGGCTGACGTACGCACGCTTCGTAAAAACGTCGTAATGATTATCCCTTGCCGCATCGAGGATACCACGGTATAAGAAGGCAGCTGCCTTTAAAGCGCGTCTGCTCTCCCGCGGATACCGATCAAACGATGGAATCGCCGCATCATACAGATGCTCTGCTCGAAGTGCAACCTCTTCCCAGAGACCAATGAAGTCTCCTGAAGGGCAACCAGCGAGTAACGATTCCGCTGTGACACCGTATGTCTCCATCCATGAATGGGGCAAGTAGATGCGGCCGCGTTTTGCATCTTCTCCGACGTCTCGCAATATATTCGTTAGTTGCATCGCGATTCCAAGATCAATAGCAGATTTACGGAGATCAGGCTGTTGCGGTGCAAGGATTGGCAATAACATTAAACCGACAGTACTCGCTACGTAATAACTGTATTGCTCTGTCTCCTCAAGCGTCTGATAACGATTTTTCTCGATATCCCAACGCATTCCTTCCGCGAGCTCAAGAAATGGTGTCTCATCCATTTCGTAACGTTCAAATACGTCTGCTAACGCGATCCATAGCGGTTTATCCAGTACTTCGCCATCACGGAATCGTTTGAATTCATTCAAAAAAGCCATTAAACTTTCTTTTGGTGTATCTGATTCGTCGACGGTATCGTCAAGGAACCGGCAAAATGTATAAATCGCATAAACAGCTTGTCGATCTGCTTTTGGTAAGAGTGAAAAGGCTTTATAGAACGTCTTAGATCCGGACTGAATGACTTCCTCACATTTGATATACGCGTTTTGGATCGCCACTGAATTCATGTTTCCACCCCATCTCTTGTTCCATTCGGTTTACGAGTATCGTTGCGCCCATCATGACGACTGGTACTCCTCCACACGGATGCACCGATGCACCGACGGCATATAGTCGATCGATATCCGAATATGGTTTTGCCTGTGTCTTTAAGGCAGCTGATTGACGAATCGTCGGAGCAATTCCAAAACTGCCACCTTCGTATAGTCCAAATGCCTGTGCATCATTCGGTGTACGAATCTTCATTTCTTGTATCTTTTCCCGAAATCCCGGATGATGATGCTCGATTTTTTCGAGCACGGTCTCGACGAAGTCTACTTTTTCATAATCTTTCACACCATAGCCACGGGGAGAAGGAATTAATGAATAGACGACGCTATCGTCCGTTCCTGTTAAACTACGATCAATCTGACTCGGATGGAATAGATAGACTGCCGGATGTTCAGGTAATCGTCCTTTTTTAAAGATGTTCGTCATGAGTGGTTCCAAATCATTCGGCATCAAAAATCGATGCACTGGTAAGTCAACTTTCCCTTTCATCTTGAAATACAGCAATAGCGTCCCGCCTGAAGGAGTATATGCTTTAGGTTGTTTACCTTCCACAAGACGTTCCATTAATGGAAACTCTCCATTTAGTACGATTTGATCGAATGCTTCATGTGTTCCACCTTGTAAGACGATTTCCTTCGCCTGTCCTTGGTCAACGACGACTCGTTCAACGGGTGCCTTAAAGACGAATCGGACACCTCGTTCGACTAATGTGTCATACATGCGTTCAGCAAGTGAGAAATAACCGCCTTTTACATACCAGACACCTTCTGCTTGTTCCCGGTATGGAATCAAACCATAGATGGATGGTGTCGTATACGGATTTCCTCCGATATAAAATGTTGGGAAACTGTATGCCATGCGCAAATATTTACTCTTGAAGTATCGCTTCAAATGATCATGCGCTGTCTCTAAAGCGTGCATCTGTAATAATGGACGCATCATTTCTGGATGCAACAGCTCCGTTTTCCGACGATAACCACGTTCTAAAAATTTCGATACACTCGTCTTATAATCCTTTTCTTTTTGATGCATGAATTCATAAAATCCACGACCTTCGCCGAATTGGCGTTCGATCGCAATGGCTTGGTCCACGACATCAGATACTTTCGTAACGACGGTCCCGTCGTCGAAGTGAAGGTCATACAATGGATCCACCCGTTCGAGTTTTACTCCCGTCACGCCTGCTTCTGCCAACTGCTCTTTCAACTTACCTGGCATCAGGACGATTGTCGGACCTTCATCGATGCGTCCACCGGATTCAAAATCGACGGATCGTAATCGACCACCGACATGCGCTTCTTTTTCAAAAATCGTAATCTCGACTCCCGGATGTCTTGCTGTCAGCAAAAGTGCTGCATGCAGTGTTCCGACGCCTGCTCCTACGAATCCTATTTTCATATCCGCACCCCTTCTTTTTTGAGCACGAGTTCTGCCGTAATACGCGCGGATTCGAAGATTGTTGGTAAGCCGCTCCCTGGGTGTGTGCCTCCCCCTACAAGATACAAGTGATCCAGCTCTTCAAACTGGTTATGCGGTCGGAAATACATCATCTGTGTCAACTGATGCCCAAGGTTAAACGTCGCTCCTTGATGGATCCCCATCGCTTCCCAATCGTCCGGCGTGAACATCTCTTCGACTTCAATTGCCGCTTCAATCCCTTGATACGGTGAACGCGTTTCAAGCGTATCCAGAACACGTCGACGTAATTTTGGTCCTTCGATCGACCAATCGAGTTCCGAGTAATTGTTCGGAACCGGAACTAGCACATACATGGCGGACTTTCCTTCAGGTGCTAGTGTCGGATCAAGAACGGATGGATTTTGAACATAAAATGAAAAATCATCGGATAATTCTAAAGTCTGCGTCATCTCGCGAACGTTTTTCTCGTAGTCTTCCGCAAAATAAATCGTGTGATGTGGCGCATCGAATGTCCGATTGACGCCAAGATACAACATAAACGTCGAACACGAGAATTTTTTGCGATCAATTTTTGGTCGGGACCATTTTTTCAGTACTCCTTCCGGTACAAGGTGATTCATCGCATGTGCGAAATCAGCACCGACGATGACTTCATCAAATAACTCATGCTGACCTGACTCAAGGATGACCCCTTCGACGACTTTGCCGTTTAAGATCAATTGCTTGATGCCTGTACCTAACTGAACCGTTCCACCGAGTTCTTCGAGGGCACGTTGCATCGCAAGTGGCACCTGATGCATCCCACCAATCGGATGATGGACACCGTATGCATGTTCCATGTAAGACAAGATGGAGAAACCTCCTGGGCATTCCCAAGCCGACATCCCTAAGTACTTCGCTTGGAACGTAAAGGCATACTTCAGTTCTTCGCTCGTGAAATAGTCGGACAAGACATCATAAAGTGATCGCCCGAGTGAGAGACGCGGAAGTGCTGTTAAGACACGCGGTGACAAGTAGTCCGTTAATCGGTCATGACGTGTCTGTAGAATCGGCATCAACTTACCGAGCTTTAACGCTTGCTCTGCCATGAATCGATCGTACCCTTCCCCATTTCCCGGAAAGTGACGCTCGATCGTCTCTTTCATCCGGTCCCGATCCGTCGTCATCGTAAACTGTTCTGTTCCACCTTTGAAATAGAGTGTATACATCGGATCAAGTGCCTTTAGATCTAAATAATCTTCTAACCGTAGACCAGCTTCGTGAAAGACGTTTTCTAAAATATGCGGCATATTAAGAAAAGTCGGTCCTCGATCAAATGTGTATTCACCTAGCTTGACGGCAGAAGTTCGTCCACCGACTTGCGTCTGTTTTTCATAAACGGTGACGTCTACTCCTTTTCCTGCTAATAACAAGGCACATGCAAGTCCCCCTGGTCCGGCTCCTATCACTGCTACGCGTCGCTTCACCCAAATCTCTCCTTTTTATCTCTCATCGTTTCAACTATTATACTAAGCACATAGTAAGAGCGACAAATTTGAACTGTCTTCCAACTGTAAAAACGCCAGACTTCGCTTAGGAAGTGGCGTTTGCAGTCACGATATACCAAGCACCTTCTTTTAAGAATGGTGTGATCGAAATATTTCCAAACCCAGCTTTCGATAAATCTTCTTTCAATTCTTCCTGACTTGGTAATGGATACAAATTCTCATGCAACGTCATAAAGGCATTGAATGCTGCTGAGAACGGTGCACCATGTGAACTGTCACGAAGTGGAGTGACGAGAATGACTGTTCCATCATCTTTGACGAAACGGCGTACCCCTTTTAGTAAAGCAAGACGTTCCGGTTGTGGGAAGTAATACAAAATATTATTCATCATGACACCATCATACGTTTCTTTTACGTCAAACGTTTTGATGTCTCCGACGACGAAGTCAATCTCTCCACTCGTATCTCGTCGTCTCGCTTCGGCGATGACCGACTCTTCGATATCGATTCCAGCGAGCCGCAATTCAGGTAACGCTTCATGAATTTTGCGAAGATAACCGCCATAGGCACAGCCGATATCAAGCAGTGATGTCAGATTGCGACTCCGAATGATATGACGTACAGCTGAGAAAGCAACGGTCTCGACAAGTGCCGACGTTTCGGCAACGATGTCGCCATGTTCTTCTCCATTAAAGACTTTCTGTTGCCCCTCTTCTAGGAATTGTGGATAAGAGAACAAGGCGGGTAAATGTAGCTCCATCATCTCAGATAACATAAAACCGATACTACGATCGTCTGATTGAGAAAGTTCTGGCAATACATGACGCGTCGCCGTGTAACGTAAATCTTTTTTCTTTAAATGACCGACAGCTACGCCAACCTCAAACCAGCGGGATAACGCTTCCTGTGTCAGCGGACGTCGCATCCGTAGTTGCGCTTCCGCCTGCGTCGCTCCCGATTGAAGAGCATCGAATAATCCATATTTATAACCGATGTATCCATGCCAGAGTGGTAACACCGGTTCTGCGCGTTTCATCCATTTCCGTGCCCGGAAGACCTTCGTCCATTCCTTCAACTGTGCCACAAGCGTTCCCCTCTCTACTGTGTAATACATCCCTTTTCCCAAATAACAACCACTTGTAAACAAAAATTACTAGCAGACACGACAAAAAGAGTCCTTTCAACCCAAAAGGTCGAAAAGGACTCTTTGATTTCGCATGAAATTAGAAAAACTTCATACCGTATGGAAGAGAATAACCAAGGAATATTGTCACAAGGACAAGCACGATGAATCCGATGACGAAACCGGAATAGGCTTTTCCTTTTTTGACACGAACGAGTGTCAATTCTCCGAAGATGAGCGTCAAAAGACCTGCTGTGATCTTCGCATGGTAGAGAGGATCTGGATTTTCAGACACCCCCATGATTTTAATGTACAGGTAAAGACCTGTCGCGAACGTCAATAAAAGCAGAAGACGGAACGCCATATGAATGCCTTTTGCGGCTTTCTTATTGTTCTTGTACATCGAAAACGCGACGAAGAACGTAACCAATAAAAGTACCCAAAGTAAGACGTGTGTGTGAACGAATGCTGTGATTGGCATTTCATTTCCTCCTTTCTTTTCCTATTTCATCGTATCTGATTTCCGTACGAACACCTAGTGTTATTTTGTTGCTATATGATTTTTTCAGGAGATTGTCACATGTGTGGACTGAACGAGTGGGAATTTGACAGTGAAAAGACTCCCTTCCCTTACGACCGATTCCACATGAATTTCTCCCCCATGACCGGTGACGATTTCTTTACAGATGGCTAGACCAAGGCCCGTACCACCAATTTTCCGACTATCCGAGTTATCGACGCGGTAAAACTTTTCGAATAGACGACTGAGTGATTGTTTCGGAATCCCGATTCCCTCATCCCGAACTTGAAGAATGACTTGATCACGTGATGTCGTGAGTACGACATCAATCGCACCACCAGATGGTGAGTATTTCACCGCATTATTCAATAAATTATTGAGTAACTGTCTGATTTTTTCTTCATCTGCTTCAATGACAGGCAACTGATTTCCTTCGTGACGGAACGTAATCCGGTGGGCTTGTGTCGAAGCCGCATAAAAGTGTGTCGTTTCTTCAGCAATCGCATGAATGTTCACAGATGTCTTTTTGTACGATTGTGTACCTGACTCCATGCGCTGGACGTCTAAGAAATCGTTGACGAGATTCGCAAGACGTTCCGTTTCGGAATGGATCGTCCGTAAGTATCGATCTTGGCGCGATTCTTCAATATCTCGATTGAGCATGAGCTCTGTAAAACCATAAATCGAAGAAAGCGGTGTTCGAAGTTCATGAGATACAGTCGAAACGAGTTCTGATTTCAAACGATCCATTTCGGTTTCTTTCGTCACATCCCGCATGACAAGCATCGTTCCTTTATGCACCTGATGAATGTGAATCACCTCGACATAAAATTGAATGAATACCGTTTCGTTTCTAATCGAGAACTGTAGACTCTCTGTCGGTAACTCTCCACGAAGAACTGAATCAACATATCGACTGAAGTTTTCCGGTTCATCGACGACGGATTGAATGACTTCTAAGCATGTTTGAAGTGTTTCTTGTTCCGCCTGGACACCATATCGTAATTCCGGGAATAGATCGTACAGCGGTCGATTGACGAAAACCTCTTCTTTCCCTGGCTCAAGATAGATGACCGCTTCACGAATCGAATCGAGAATCCGTTCCGTTTTCGTTTTTTCTCTCGTCATCTCGTCAAACAAACGCATCCGGAGAAGGGATAACGACAATTGACGAGAGAAGGACATGACATCCCGCATCTGTTCATTCGTAAACTGATCGCGGTAACGGACCAGATAGATATACGCGATGATATCATCTGCGGTTGGATCGAGAATCGGCACAGCCGTTTCATACATATAGTACGGGTACGGTAACGGATGATTGCTCGCGACTTGTTTAGAAGAGTGAACTGGTGTCTTGAGTGATTCTGCTCGTTTTAACAGTGACGCATCGTTTTGAAGTAACCGCTCTGCCAGTTCATCCGTCATACCATAGGTGACGACGGAATAACTCTCTTCCTCATCGACGAATACTAATGCACCAATTTCAGAATCCGTGATCGTGACGAGCTTCTCGATGATTTCCGGATAAGCGGTCAACGATTCACGTGCCGCGAGCGTCTCTGTCAGATCATTCCGGTACTGAAGGTGTTGTTCATTGCGCATCGTCAGTTCCAATGCTTCTTCAAGTTCCTGTTGTTGTGCTTGCAATTCTTCTTGCTGCGCTTGTAATTCTTCCTGCTGGGCTTGCAACTCTTCATTTTTTGCCAATAGATGCTGTTTATTCTCAGAAATCGAACTTGCCATCTGATTAAACGATAGTGCTAAAATACCAATCTCATCTTTACGATTCGGTACTTTGACGCTTAAAACATCTTCACCATTCGCAAGCCGTTGACTGTTCTTAACGAGAGACAGTAATTCAATCGTGATGCGACGAATGAATGGATAGATGAAGAAGATCAAAACAGCGATCAAAACGACGATATTCGCTAACCAAATCAGTTGCGTCGTTCGGATTTCCTGCTCCAATTGATCACTTGTCCGTTGTGCCCAATCTTCCAAAAATTCACGATAACCGCCGAGTGCCAGTTCACTTTTATTAATCTCTGATAATACATCGATGTTTCCTTGACTATCTAACTGAATCTTTCCTTCAGTTATCAACTTCTGACCGAGTGGCAATTCAGCTAGCGTCGTTCCTTTCAAGAAGGATTCTGTAATATCTCCTGACTCTTTCGTTTTGACATAGGATTGAACAAGCGGCAAGATTGCATCGAAATAGTATTGATATAGTTCTCTCGAGGACTGGGCGAATGCCTTTCCTTGATCGTAGATTGCATTTTTTTCGAACCAATCCGTTTGCTGAGCAATCTTATCTTGTTGAGCCATGACTTGGGTATACAATTCTTCATTTCCCATCAAGGCATAGCCACGCATGTTGAATTGAACATCCTGCCATTCTTCCCATAGAGCCCCTGCGCGTGCACTACGATCTCGGATGTCTTCTAATTTCGCCCGTGTCGCTTGCAATTTCGTGTCCGTGTAGTTGTAGACGATCAATGATGAAATCATCAATGTAGCTAATACGACATAAAAGGATGCCATAAGTTGGCGTCCGATTTTTCGATTAATCCACTTGGTGATCACTCAATATTCCTCCTACTACATCAATCAACTCAAGAGGACTAAAGGGTTTCGAAAAGAAGTAGTTTGCACCGATTTCTTCCGCGCGCTCTCGATCAGATTGTTGACTTTTAGCGGTCAACATCATAATTTTCAAGTGTTGCTTATCTGGATGTTGTCGAACTTTTTCGATGACTTCGATTCCTGTCATCCCAGGCATCATGTAATCCAACAGAACGAGGTCATATTCCGTGTTCATGATTTTTTGATATGCTTCGTCTCCGTCCGTCGCTTCATCAATCGTATATCCTTCATCTTCTAGTGTATCAAGTACCAACATACGTAAGACATCTTCATCTTCTGCTAATAAAATACGTGCCATCTATTAAAACCCCCCAAAATTATCCATCGTTAAAGTGACATATCTTCTTTATTTTACACAGTTTTTTCACAATAAGAAACGGAAATCACTCCATACCTTGATTTTATTCCTTTATTCCTCATCCCTCTTTTGACCTATACTAAAACCTCCCTCGCCTCTACCTGAAGTAGGAGGACAAGAGAGGTCTCAGTCGTAAAATTAAACTAAATCAATCGTTTCTCCTAAAGCAAAAGCATAAATGACTTTCCGCGAGATTCGAATATGAAGAATAGCTTCTAATGCTTCTTGGTATAGATTCAATTGAGTCGCATACCGTTCACGTAAAACATCAGCAGGTGTCTGTCCGACTTCCGTCGTAACGATTTGATCCGATTTATAGTCGAGTAAGATATATGACTCCCCATCCTGAATCAAGCAGTCGACGATTCCCTGCATGACTGCGTCATCCACTGGACCCGTCCAGTCTTTCCGAAAACGTGATGCTCCGATTTTATACGTAAACGGTAACTCTCGATAGACGTGGTTTGTCCGTAGTCGTTCGCTGAACAATTGTCCGATCTCGGAGTCTAGGAACTCTTGCAACTGTGGTGTTGCTTCCCGCATCGTCGTTGCTTCGATAGGTGTGATTCGTTCCATTGTTTCCCATTGATTGATCTGTTCTGAAATCGCTGCATCCGGTTTGTATAATTGCATCGCTAGGTGTAGGACCGTTCCTCGTTCCGCTCCACTAAGTACAGGTCCAAGGAATTGTGGCGTTCGGTAATACGTCGTCTGGCGATACGTCGTTTCAAATGCTGCGCGTTCCAACTGTTCCGCGCGCTTCAGTTCCGTGACGGTCTGTTTCGCTGCCGTCTCTGTCGCGAGTAGATGCGGATACTGATACGAAAATGCCGCTTCAACGATTTCTTTGACGTGCGTATTGACGGGCACATCAATTTTTTCAAGCTTTTGGACGTGTTCGAGTTGCTCCACGAGTGTTGAGATTTCTTGATACGGTGCTAACTCCTCTAAAGACATCACGCGAA
This sequence comes from Exiguobacterium sp. UBA3491, assembly GCF_002377745.1. NCBI lineage: Bacteria > Bacillati > Bacillota > Bacilli > Caryophanales > Exiguobacterium > Exiguobacterium sp. UBA3491. The sequence goes on along the minus strand of NZ_DFQK01000010.1, from coordinate 29,897 downwards.
TCGACCAGTTCGTCTCATCCGGACGTAGTAAACTACTGCGTAAGACTGCCGGAACGACCCATTCCGCATAACTCTTCGCTTGGCGCCGGTCATTTTCAGGTAGTAAGACTTCATCGAGTGGCGTCATCTGCCAGGCCACCATTTGATCTTCTAAATCCTTGACTGTCCCGACGAGAATCAACTTTTCCTTCGCTCGAGTCATCGCAACATACAAGACGCGCATCTCTTCTGCCTTCATCTCGCGATCCATTTCCCGACGGATGACTTCCTTCAATAGCGTTCCAGATCGCAAACGACGAATCGGATCAATGGCGTCTAGAGCAATGCCATACGTCTTATGCAACTGGATGGCCTGCATTTGATCCTGTTTGTTGAATTGTTTCGTCAATTGGCTGACAATCGTCACGGGGAACTCGAGTCCTTTTGATTGGTGGATCGTCATGATTCGAACGACGTCCTCGTCTTCTCCAAGCGAACGGGCTTCTGCGAAGTCTTCTCCTCGTTCGATCAACCGATTGATCAGGCGTAGAAAACGATATAGCCCTCGATAACCGGACGTCTCGTATTGCTTTGCCCGCTCATATAAGGCATTTAAGTTAGCTTGACGACTTCTGCCTCCAGCGAGACAGCCGACATACTCAAAATAGCCAGTCTGATCAAACAATGATCGAATGAAGGCAGGAAGCGCACTCCCACGTGCTTCGGTTCGCCATGCTTGAATCTGACGGATGATCTCGTCTATTCGAATACCAAGTGCTGATTCCTCTGTCGCCATCGCGAGTGCCGCCTCATAAAAGCTTCCTTCTTTTTGTTTTGCTCGAATCCGCCCTAGATCACGATCCGCCACACCGAAAATCGGCGATCGTAACAGACTGGCGAACGGGATATCTTGAAGTGGATTATCGATTGTCTTGAGTAACGCCATCATGATTTGAATTTCCGTCGCTTGGAAATATCCGCCCGTCGTATCTGCATAGACCGGAATCTCATACTGTTCGAGTACTTCAACGAGTGCCTGAACACGCTTGCCGCGCGAACGGGCCAAGACGACGATGTCACGGTATTCGCATGTCCGGAATCGGTTCGATTTCGCATCGTAAATCAGATGTGGATGTTTAGAGTCGACGAGTTCTAGAATTCGTGTTGCAATCGCTCGTGCTTCAACTTCTTCTTTTTCACTATCAAGCGGATCAATCAAGAGTAATTCAGGGTCGACTTGCTCTGATTCTAAATAACTTAAATTACCGAGTCGAAGGTGCGCCGCTTCATCGTAATCAATTTCTCCGACTGTCTCATCCATGACTTGGCGGAAGATTTGATTCGTTCCATCCAACACCTCGAGGCGACTGCGGAAGTTCTTTGTTAGATCGATGCGTGTTCCGACGTCGGTCTGATGGAATCGTTTGAATTTCTCCAGGAACAATCCTGGTTCTGCATGTCGAAATTTGTAAATGGACTGTTTGACATCACCGACCATGAATAGATTCCCTGTAGCCTCGTCCGTTTTCGAAACCAGTTGAATGATGCGTTCCTGGACTTCATTCGTATCTTGGTATTCGTCGACCAGTACCTCAACGAAGCGTTCCTTTAGAAGTTTTGCCACATCCGACGGTTGTCCCTCTTCCGTCAAGATCTCTAATGCAAAATGTTCAAGATCCGAAAAATCAACGATTCCACGTTGTTGTTTCGCTTCGAGATAATCGCTTGCGAATTGACGCACGAGTGTAACAATCGTTTCTACATGTCGGAGCTGTGATCGTAAATCTTCCAAGTAATCAACACCTGTTTTTTGGACAAACAGTTCTTTCATTTTCTTGAATTCTGCAACGAGTCGTGTCCGCTCTGTCTGGAACGGTTTGATGCCTTCATCCCCGCGCGGACTTTTCCAACGACCGAATTCTACTGCTTGAAACGCAAGAGCAACCATCGACCATTGCCGTACTGACGTTTCAAGTACTCCAAAAGGAGCGATATCCTGTCGCATCATCTGTCCCATTTCCGTATATCCGGACTGTTCCAATTCAAAAGCAAGTTCTCGATAACGTCCTAATAGATTCGACAACGTCTCCCATTCCAGTTCGACCAATCGTTGCATGAGCGGAGACTCATCCGGATCGATTGGTTGATCGTACTGATTGATTAAATGCGCATAAAACGCTTCCGGATCAGGTAAGGATCGAGAAAAACGGTAGAGATTTGAAATCAGCGAAAGCATCGCTTGATCGTCCCGGTCTGATGTATAACTATCGATCAAATCATAGAATCCCGGATCCTCAGAGGCATAGAACGACTCAAAGACCGCTTCTAAGACATCATCTTGCAGTAATAACAGTTCAGATTCGTCAGCAATCCGAAACGCCGGATCCAAACCGATCCGGTAATAATTCTCGCGTAGAATCGATAGACAGAATGAATGGATCGTCGTAATTTGTGCCCGGTTCATTAATTGACGTTGCTTTTTTAGATACAGATCATCCGGTGCCTCTTTGATACGTTGATCCATGACCTCAATGACTCGCGTTTTCATCTCACGCGCTGCTGCATTCGTAAAGGTAGCAACAAGAATCCGATCCGCCGACAACTCATCTTTGGGATCGATCAATCGTTGCGTCAGCCGTTCGACGAGGACAGCTGTTTTCCCTGATCCAGCAGCTGCTGAGACTAAGATATGTCCTCCCCTTGCTGAAATGGCTTGTTGTTGTTCTTCCGTCCAACGCACGCTCATTCTTCATCCTCCTTCAATCGTTCCAGTACCTCTTTTTCAGACATCGGTTTTAATGGACGATATTGATTTCCGAGTGATTCATCGAATTGACAGACTGAACGATATTCGCAGAAACTACACGGTGTCCGTTCCTGATAATCGAATGGATTGATTGCAATATCCCCATCATAGATATCTTGACTACTGTCTTTTAATGCCTCCCACGCATGATCCATCAGTGCCGATAAATCTGCCTCTTGTACAACACCCTTCGTCTGTGATTTATGCAGTCCATTTTTCGTGAAGGTCACTTTGACGAGTGGGGATTTTTTTCGTTCATCGTATGCAATATGATCCATCGCTCGCAGTACCTCATCATTCTCGAGAATGACGCCTTGCATCTGATAGGACTCGAGTAATAGTCGATTACGTTCTGCTTCATCAGCAGATAAATCGCCTCGTAACATCGGATTCTTAACATGGAAATACAGCGCACCAGCAGGTTTTGCCTGCTGTTGATACAGCAACTCCGACTGTTCCACGACCGTCTTCAGATAAAGAAGCATCTGAATGGCAAGCCCATAATAGATTTCCGCAAAATCCAGTCCTCGAGCACTCGATTTGTAATCAATGATTCGAACGTATAGCTGATCACCAATCGTCGCCTGATCAATCCGGTCGATGCGACCCGTGAATTCAATTTCTGTTCCGTCTGGTAACGTAAAGCGTAATGGTGGGAACGTCGCGTTCCCAAAACTGATTTCAAATAAGTCGGGTTCAAAGTCTGTTCGTTTTGCTTGTTCAACAAGCATTTTAGCTGTTTGCTCCACGACATCCGTCAATTTTTTCTTGATATACCCGAACCGACTCGAACTCATCAAAATCGCATTCTGAATTTCCGGTGTCACCTTTTCGACAGCTTCTTTCGCCAGTGTCCCGCACGTTTCGCCGTCGAGCTCTCGCCAGTGTCGTCCAGAAGCTTTAATACTGAGCGACAAATCATTTAATGCGCCATGGAACAGATTCCCGATGTCCGGTGCTTCAAATTTATACAGCTTCCGCTCGCGTAAACGAAGTCCGTATCGAGCAAAATGCTTATACGAGCAGGCGTTATAGGTCTCAAAACGCGAAACGCTCGCTTGCAGTGAATCACCATATAGACGATGCGCCAACCCTTCCGGTAACGCTTCCGCTTGATTTTGATAGAACAAGGCACTTGAGAATAGACCCATTCGTTCGCGCCCTTGTCCGTTTTCAAGAAGTGAATTATATACTTGAAACCAAATTGGCTGAATCGGATAACGTCGTTGTAAACGGCGGAGTTCAATCGCCGTCGCTGCTGCCGCGCGATCGGGACTCGTCACGAAATCGAATTGTTCTTGCGGTGCATGTTCGCCAGCCTCCGCAAACTGTGTTTTGATCGGACGATCAAGCAACAGTTGCCGCTTCAATTGTTTCGTGATTGCCGCCGGTTGCAACGCCTTTCCTTCTTCATCGACAAGCGCATAACTGACATACAATGCTTCACTTGGAGCCATCATCCCTTGATACAGATAAAATAGTTCATCATCAAACACATCAAGGGACGCTTTTCCAACCGGAATACCATGTTCATGTAAAAAGTCATGATCATTTTCGGACAGTAACTTCGATTGATCTTGGACGAACGGAATCAGACCATCATTCGCTCCTAGTAAAAAGACGACTTTCACTCGTTGTAATCGTCCACGCACATAATCCGTCGCAATGACTTGATCCAGCGATGGGGGGACAAGTGCAAAACGCAGACTCTCAAGTCCTGTCTCGACCATTTGGACGAACAAGTCCGTCGATAACGTATGCTCAGGCGCAGCAGCTTCTAGCTGTTCGAATAGGTGAAGAATCGCTTCATACACTTGATCATGTTCCCGAGCAGCAAGTAACTGATCTTGCTCTAATGCTTGCTTGCGCCATTCCATTAAATGTTCTGCAATTTTTTGTTCTTCGAGGAATTGATAAAGACCTTTCGTATACGCGCTCATCGTCTTTGCCTGCTTTAACCGACGGTGTAACGGTTCAATCAAGTCGACGACGAACGTACGGAGATGATTCAATTCCTCTTCTTGCGCGATTTCCTCTTCCGTTAAGCGAACTTCCTCTGCTAAGCGTCGCTTTAATTGCCACGGTTGTTGCCACATTGACCCTTTAATGCCGCGTTCGAGCACGAACGTCTCGAAACGATCGAGCGCTAGACGCGCATCTTCTGCCGGAATCGGTAAGAGCTCCGTCTTCAGTAAACGAAAGACCGTTTCTTCCCGATAACCCGATGTCACGATGTCTAAAGCAGATTGAATCAAGTCAACGAGCGGATGATGGATCATCGACTCACGTTGATCCAAGAAATACGGAACATCATACATGCGGAAGGCTCGTTCCAAGTGATCCGCATACGGCTCTAGATGTCGCACGACGAATGCCATCTCATGAAATCGATACCCTTTTTGGCGAACAAGTTGAATCGCTTTCCGCACGGCTGATTCTGCTTCAACTTGCCGGTTGACTGCAGCTGTCATCTGAAAGCCGTCAATATCATGATCGACAGGAGGATATCCCGGCTTCAACAAGGCCTGCTCCAAATGTCGTAGCCCTTCTGATTGAAACTTGATTGGTTGATCATACAAGATTTCTTCGTATGGAATCGACAGCTCCTGCATTTGCCCGATCAATTGCATGTAGCAACGCTGGGACACACCAAAAGACGTTTGTTTTGCATAAGGATCCGCCGCGTCCATTGTAAAACTAATATGCATTTCAGCCACTTGTTGCATCAAGGCAAGCAGTACTTGTTGTTCCTGAAGCGAAAACTCATAAAATCCGTCGAGGATGATCGTCGCTTGATCCAGTCGCGCTTTTGGAAGCAACTCAAGTAACGTCGTATAATAATCATCCGCATGGAGTGCCTTATCGACGATTCGTTCCGCAAAGCGCTCATAAATCAACGCAAGGTCGTTCAATTTTGGTGACCGTTCGAGAGACCGATCACTCACTTGACGCAACATATCCGGCTCGATCAATGAGCGTTTAAATGACGCGATGAGTTCATCAAGTCCTTGGAAAAATCCTGGCATATTTTTCGTACGCTTAAAAATCTTTAACTCGTCTTCTGATTCCTCGACGACCTGTCGGAGTAATAATTGTGTTCCTGTCTCATCGAGAAATGGAATTGCTTGATTTCCGTAATCGCGTAAAATATGAAACGCAAAGCGCCGTAAACTCATGACTTCGAGACGAACAAGACCTGCTATCCGTTCATCTGTCGCAATCCGACGCTCCATTTCAAATGACATCTGATCCGGAACGATGAAATACATCTTCTCGCCTAGTGGTCGTTGCTCGAGTTCTTGTACGACGCGCTCAATCAATTGTGTCGTTTTCCCACTACCCGCACGACCAATGTGCATCTGGTTCATCAAGAAAACCTCCTCTACCTTTTTATGTATCATTATTATCGCACAAATAAGAACAAATGTACTGTTTTCGTCGCATGTCTTTTCGATATGGATTTGCTATAATCAGAACACATCCTAATGTAAGGCAGGTGATGATTTTTGTCGCTCTATGAAATGCTTGGAGGCGAGCAAGTANNCATCATCAAGTCTACCATGATTCCTTATTGCGTCCGTTATTCCCTGATGATCGACACCGTGTCGAACAGGCACAATTCGCCTTCTTGACCCAAATGACAGGAGGTCCACGCGATCCGAATCAACCGCCGACGAGTTTAGCGATGATTCACCGGTTATTGCCGATTCAAAAAGAGCATGCCATCCGTTGGTTGGAACGGATGGAAATAGCTTCTCTTGATACGATTCCAAATGAAGAAGCGCGACTCCAACTCCTCGAGCGATTACGGATTGGCGCAACGAATGTCTTACGTGTTTGCGAAGCACACCAGATGGACTGAGGGATTTTTCTTTCTCATCTGTCCATTTCCATGTAAAATAATAAATGGAGGCGATATAACATGACGGAAGAACAAGAACAACGACCGGAACTCGTAAAGAATGCGATTGAGCAAGCAGAAGCATCGACGAACGAGGACGATACACTCGAAGAAGAACAAACCGAAGAACAAAAAAAATTGGACCATATCAAAGGTCTCGTCACCCTTGAACGCGGTTCTGATTACTACCGTGTCGTTTTTTATGACGATCATAAACACTTGATTTTCAAGGAACTCGATTACGACCGTGTCGACTTTGTAGGTCGGTTCTACAATGATAGCTTTGATCCGACGAACTTGACGGAACTAGAAGAAATCGCAGACAAAGCTCTTTCGACTTCTTTACGGAAACGATTCCTTTAAGACATAAAAAGAAGCCGTCCTCCAACTGGAGAACTGGCTTCTTTTTTATTGATCGGATTGTTTTTTCTTCCGACGAAGGACATAGGCAAGAACGCCACCTGCGACAGCGATTCCTGTTGCCGCCAAGATTGGAAGTAAGACTTTTTTATTAGATGCTAGTTTTTGTTTGACTTGTTCGAGTCGCGATTCATTCGTCTCTTTTAAGGCGATCGATGTTCGACGATTCATCGTGACATGCTTCGCAGCATCCGTCACAACGATTCGTTTCGTGACCCAACGGCGATTTCCGGCATCATCGACGACTAGTTGTCGCGCGCGTTTGATTCCTTTGATTCGTTTACCCGGTGTATTTTCCGGACGTACGATGCGAGAACTGATAAAGCGTCTGCCACCTGTCGCACCAAATCCAGGCTGCAATTTTCGGCGATTTAACCATTCATATGATTCATTCATCGTGTCGCGGTAAAAGTTACCGCTTCACCTCCCTATGATTTCTCTCTCTACTTCTTTCTCCTTACATAAGTAAGATTCCTGTTATGTGTTTCCACTTTTCATCGATTCTTAAACTCCGGCAATTGGAAGCGCCGTTGCATTTCATACGCCAGTTCCAACGTTTTGATTCGTTGCCGTTCGATGCTGTATGCGGATGCGTCCGTATCAATACATTGACCTGTCTGAAACTCTACCTGTACTTTTCCAGACTTTTTTTGAACAGTCTTCATTTGCTTGAAATTGATCCAAATGCATTCCGCCTTTTCTTTTGCGGTCGTCGGAAAAAATATCGTTTGTGCCTGCCAATCTACTAAAACAGGTGTCTTTCGGTTCGGACCAAGAATATGTCGCGCTGCTTCGATCCGTCCACGCATCGATGAACCAAAATATAAACAGGATTCTTCAATCAACTTAATCGGATGACCCTCTAAAATACTTTCCGAATGCTCCTTGATGACAAGTGTCTGTGGTTCACCATATTGACCATATCTTGGAATCAAAGCTAACGTTTCTTCCGTAACTGGGTATGACATCTCCTTCACTCCCTTCCTGAATTATATTGGTTATATCAAACTTCCTTCTACTCTGCATGAGTATACCGATTATTTCCTAATGAAAAAAACGAGATCCTAGGATCCCGTTTTTAAAATTCTTCTGGCTTTTTTTCCTCTTGTTCAATAAAGTGACGTGGGAAATTAAAAATCACACAAACTTTCCCGACTCCATTTCCCGCAGGGCGATTCTCAATTGCTACCGTACCATCATGACGCTCAACGATCCTTTTGACAATATAAAGACCAAGCCCGAACTTCCCTTCTTTGCCCCGTGAAAATTGATGAAACAAGGGCGAAGAGTCATCAAGTGGCGGTCCATCATTTTCAATTTCGATATGAACCTGATCCGCTGTCCCAGACAGTCGGATGTCAATTTGTGTTTCAGCATAACGAATCGCGTTGTCCATGACGTTTTCGAGTGCAACTCGTAATTGTTCCCCTTCACCAAGGACGATCCCCGCTTCTCCACTAACATGCCATTCGAGTGACTTCGTTCCAGAAAAACGATTTTTCAGCAGGTGTATCATCCGATCGATATCGACATTATCCCACGTCGAACGATCGAGCTCGAAATAGTCGAGCTTCGTGACGTAAAGAAGAGCCGCCACTTTTTTCTCTAATCGTTCCGCTTCCTCATCAATGACCGATACGGAGCCGGTTAAATCACCATCTGGATAGATCCCATCTGAAATGGACTGAGCATAACTTCGAATAACCATGATTGGCGTCTTCAAATCATGTGAAATATTTTGAAGCAACGATTTTTGTGCCTTATCCTGCTTTTCAAGATCCATCCGCATCGCATCGACGGACCGTGCCAGTCGACCGATTTCATCCCCACGATCGAGCGGAAGTGGTGTATCCCACTTTTGAGCCGCGATTTTCCCGACTGCTCTTTCGATTTCGACGAGCGGATGTGTCAGACGACGCGCCAACCAGAAGGCAATGAATAACGTAAAGATACTACCGATGATGACGACGAAGCCGATTTTTGAAAACAGTTGTGTAATCAGTTCTTGTCGATAAGCATCCCAGACGTAAGAGACACGATAGTAGGTTTCGCCGCTCTCTTCCATTTTACGAATACTATAATAAACGTCTTCTTTATCAAGACGCGTCGTATACTTTGCCGTAACTGTTTTTTGATCAATTGCATCACGGTACATCTGATTGATCAGTTGTTGCGGTGCCCCACCGTAATAAAGTTTTCCGTTCTTAGATAGCAATAGGATATTAACTGATCGAGATTCTTGTTTTCGACGATCGAATTCAATCGGATTATCTTGTAGCATCTCGATGACAGAGGCATCCTTCGAGAAGAAGACCTCACTATTCTCAAGCGTCGAATAGACCTGTTCATCGATGAAATTTCCGATCGATGAGCGGATGACAAGGAGAATGACTGCAGATAATGTGACGATGACGAGCAGAAACATCGCCCAAATCTGAAATCCGAGACTGCGATTTTTCATGCAGACACCAAGCGATAGCCAATACCATAGATCGTTTCGAGTTCCAGTTTCGTTAATTTCTTACGGACACGACGGACAAGATCATCGACGACGCGATCCGATCCGAAATAATCGTCACCCCAGACACTGACGAGAATCTGCTCGCGAGACATCGGCGTCCCGATTTGTGTCGCAAATAAAATCAGTAGATCGTACTCTTTTGAGGTTAGATCAATTTCTTGACCGTTCTCCTCGATGATTCGTTTCTCAGGATAAATCATATAATCGCCGTATTGAATGACGCCACTTTTCGGTGTCGCATACGTACGTGCTAAGATTTTTTTGACACGAATGACCAGTTCGCGCGGAAGGAACGGCTTCGCAATATAATCGTCCGATCCCATCTCAAGACCAATGATCTTATCGATATCCTCATCACGCGCCGAGATGAAAATGACGGGTGTCGTTTCATCATGTGCCTTGATTCGCTTAATCAATTGAAAACCATCCATATCCGGTAGCATGATATCTAAAACCCACAAATCTGGCTTCTCTACGATCGCAGAAGCAGCTGCCTCACCAGATGTAAACGATTTAACCTGCCAACCTTCTTGTTCCAAGTACTTTACGAGTACACGATTCAAGTTCACTTCATCATCAACCAAATAGATTGTATGCATGGCTCTCACTCCTCGACTAATGTGCTTTGTTTCAGTGTATCAAAGGAATTCCGCAAAATTATGGGAGAGTGGATAATAATTCAAAAAAACCTTTCTTTTCAAAAGAAAAGAAAGGCGAAGTCATAAATTTTCTATTATTTGACGAGACGGAGCGCTGGATACGCTACTTGCTCGTTCTTTGAAGTCGCAGGTGCCACCTGTTGACGTCGTTCCATTTTCACGACGTGCGTCAAAAATCCAACGCCGCCTCCTAGCAATACTGTTACACCCGTCATTAATAGAATCTCCATTTTCTTCGCCACCTTTTCCATCGCAATTGATAATCAGTATCATCCTCAAACTGACTATAGCATGCTTAAACGAAAATGAGAAGCGTTCTCACAAAATTAATCATCCAAAAACTTTTTTTGTTCTAGTTCATGACGTTTTCGAATGATTTCCTTCCAATCGAATTGTCCTTGTTCGAGTCCATTAATTAAAATTTCAGCAGTTCCGACATTCGTCGCAAGCGGCAAATCGTATACGTCACATAATCGAATGAGTGCCGAGACGTCCGGCTCATGCGGTTGGGCCGTCAGTGGATCGCGTAAAAAAATCACGATATCGATTTTTCCTTGTGCTACCAGCGCTCCGATTTCCTGATCCCCGCCGAGTGGACCTGACTTACAGCGATGGACGTGCAGATCGGTTGCTTCCATGATCCGTTGCCCGGTCGTTCCTGTCGCGTATAATGTATTTTTCTTAAAGAATGCGGCGTAAGCCCGTGTAAAGCCCATCATCTCATCCTTTTTCTCATCATGTGCAATCAATGCGATATTCATTCGTATCCCCTCCTTCTTGTCTATGCACAGAAAAAGAACTTCAGAAACCTGAAGTTCTTGAGACAGTCATGAATTCGTCGGTTGTTTCTTCAACACGGTCCGTAAAATCTTTCCGGTCGTATTACGAGGTAATTGATCGATGAACTCAATCTGTGTCGGACATTTATATTTCGCGAGTGATGTAGCACAGAATGCCTGCGTTTCCTCTTCCGTCATCGTCTCACGAGCAACAACGAATGCTTTGACGGCTTCGCCCATCTCCTCATCCGGTATACCGATGACGGCGGCTTCGATGACGTTCGGATGCTGATAGAGGACTTCTTCGACTTCACGCGGGTAGACGTTGTACCCACCGACGATGATCATATCTTTTTTGCGATCGACGATATAGAAATACCCATCTTCATCTCGACGAGCCAAATCACCCGTATATAACCAGCCATCGCGTAACGTCGCTTGTGACTCTTCCGGCATCTTGTAATAACCGGTCATGACGTTTGGTCCCCGAACGATCAATTCTCCGACTTGACCATCTGGTAATTCTTGTCCGAGTTCATCGACGACTTTGTTTTCGACATCGACGATCGATGTTCCAATCGAGCCTGGTTTTTGAACACCATTGACCGGATTGAAACAAGTGACGGGTGATGCTTCCGATAAACCATATCCTTCGAGGATATGACATTGGAATGTTCGATCAAATGCTTCAAGGAGCGGCACTGGAAGACTCGCTCCTCCTGAGACGAACAAACGTGTTGATTCAAAATAGGTCGCATATTCCGGATGAGCCTTCACGGTTTGCAGTAAGAAATTATACATCGTTGGCACGCCTGCAAAAATCGTCACCTGTTCTTTTTTCGCTAACTCAAACGTCTCTTGTGGTGAAAAACGTGAAGCAATGATGATTGACGCTCCATGTGCGAGTGACGCATTGACGACGACCGTCAAACAAAAGACATGGAACATCGGTAATACGGCAAGTGTCCGGTCGTTACTGGATACATGTAGATAATCCCCAATCGAGCGCGCATTCGACGTCAGATTACGGTGGGATAACATCGCACCTTTTGGTTTTCCTGTCGTTCCACTCGTATAGAGAATGACAGCGATGTCGTCCAGTTCATTCGTCACTTCGGTCAAGGGATGTTCGATTTCGAGCCAGCGATCGAGCGTGATGAACGTCACTTGTTGATGTGTTTCGTTTGGTCCTTCTTGATCCGCGTAAGGAACAGAGACGACAATCTTAAGATTCGGTAAATGCACGAGACGATCTTTTGCAGCTTCGACGAGCGGTGCAATCCCTAAAATCCCCTTCACATCACCGTTCATCAGGATATACCCGATTTCATCCGGTGTGTATGTAGGGTTGATCGGAATCGCGATTGCCCCTTGTTTCATGATGGCGTAATATGCCACTAGGAATGCTGGGCTATTCCCTAAAATCAGCGCGACATGATCGCCTTTTCGGATCCCGTTCGCTTCAAGCGCACCGGCTGCCCGGTGAAACTTCTCGACAAACTCACGATAGCTGACTTGCGTGTCCTCAAACACATACGCCGTTGTGTCTGGATGTGTTCGAGCAGTTTCTTCGACGGATTGAATCAATCCAAGCATGAGCAAAATTCTCCTTTCGAATGAATGACTATTCATTTTTTACGTAAAAAAAATCCATACGTAGTCAAAAGCGACCGTATGGATAGTGTAACACTTTTTGGAAACGTTTTCACAGAGTTTCTTTTTAACCGTTGACGATGACGCCACCGTTTAAGTGAAGGACTTGTCCTGTCATATAACTTGAATCGTTACACGCGAGGAAAACATATGCTGATGCCATCTCAGCCGGCTGCCCTGGGCGATCCATCGGTGTATTTTTCCCGAATGTCTTGACTGATTCATGCGGGAACGTTTCCGTGATGAGCGGCGTCCAGATCGGACCCGGCGCGACGGCGTTGACACGAATGCCCTC
>NZ_DFQK01000010.1:8551-16853 GCF_002377745.1 Exiguobacterium sp. UBA3491 | reverse complement strand
GAATGCCCTCTTTTGCCAGATTCATTGAAAGACTCCGCGTGAAGCTAACGATTGCTCCTTTAGTAGCGGAGTAGTCGATCAATAATGCGTTCCCCTCGTATGCTGTCGAAGATGTCGTATTGATGATGGCAGAACCAAGTGAAAGGTGCGGTAAAGCAGCACGGGCAAGACGCATCATTCCGAAGATATTTGTCTTGAACGTCTTCTCCATCGACTCATCCGTGATATCTTTCAGACTATCTTCTGGTTTTTGCATACTTGCATTGTTGACGACGATATCTAAGCGACCGAAATGGTCGATCGTTTTTTGAACAAGTGTTTCACAGTAGTCTGCGTCCCCAATATCTCCTTTAGAAAGTAGGACTTCGCCTCCTAATTCTTCAAGACGCGCCTTCGTTTCTTCTGCTCCTTCTTGATCGCCATAGAAAGCAATGACGACCTTTGCCCCTTCACGGACATAAGCAATCGAGACAGCACGACCGATTCCAGAATTGCCGCCTGTGACGATTGCGACCTTTCCTTCAAGCTTACCTGCTGCCTTATAATCATCACGCTCATAATAAGGTAACGGTTGTTCGTCCTCCGTCTTCGGTAATTGTTTTGAAATCTGTTCAAAATCGATAAAGTCCGTCAACGAACCTTCTAAAAAGTTATCTTTATTATAGCCCATGAAAAAAACTCCCCCTATGCTGTTGATAGAAGGAGTTTTCCCATAAAGACTTACGCTAAAACGTCTAGCACCTCATCAAGTTCGACGGCGCCGAAATATTTTTTCAATTCGTACCGACCGAGCACTTCGCGAAGAGACGCGCGATCATAACGTGTACCTTCAAGCGCCCGTGCGATTTCTTCCGCGTCCTCGACGCCAAAGAAGTCACCGTAAATCTTCGCTTCTTCAATGATGCCTTTTTTGACATTCAATCGGAAGTCAATCGTTCCGATCGGGAAACGTTTTTTTTGAATAACATCGAATTTCGGTGATTTTCCGAAATTCCATTCCCAGTTGCCATAACGTTCTGCCGAGATGGCACGTACTTTATCCCAGTCTTCTTCAGTTAAGATATACCGTTCAATCTCTTTCCCTTCATAGATCGAGGCAAGGAGATGATCGACGAATTGTTCCATCGTCAACGGTTCTGTCAGGAATTCCGAGATGTTCGCGACACGGCTCCGAACCGATTTAATGCCTTTGGAACGCATCTTCTCTTCACTGACGACAAGCGCATTGACGACTTCTTCGATGTTCGAATCGAGCATCAGCGTACCATGACTAAACATCCGTCCTTTTGTCGTGAACTGGGCATTCCCGCTGATTTTCCGGCTTCCGACATGAATATCGTTTCGTCCAGATAACTCCGCTTCGACACCGAGTTTATGCAGCGCTTGCACGACCGGCTCCGTGAACTTTTTATAGTTGTTGAACGAATCACCGTCATCTTTCGTCAAGAAACTGAAGTTCAAGTTTCCTTCATCATGATAAACAGCGCCACCGCCGGAAAGACGACGGACGACGTGGATGCCGTTTTCCTCGACATACTTCAAATTAACTTCTTCATTCGTGTTCTGGTTTTTTCCGACGATGATGGATGGACCGTTGATATAAAACAAGAAATAGTCTTCTTCATTGACGTTCAGGTTGTTCAAGATGAATTCTTCGACAGCGAGATTGATTCGCGCATCGCGAATCTCAGGATGGAAGATGAATTTCATAAGGGTTTCGTGCTCCTTTGTGATGGAATCATAATGTGATCAGTTACAGCCGTCGACACCACACGCATCACCTTCAGCGATGATTTCAAGTGTTTGTTCTTGGCGGATCTTCGCGAAGACTTGTTCGAATGCTTCTACTGGTTGTGCGCCGGAAATAGCATATTTTCGGTCGAAGACGAAGAACGGTACACCACGAACACCAAGTTGTTGTGCCATCGCCTCTTCTTCTCGAACATCTGTCGCCAGTTCTTTTGATGCGAGAAACGCTGTGACATCTGCTTCAGCAAGTCCTGCTTCTACTGCGATCCGCGTCAGAATGGTTGGGTCATTCAAATCTTCTCCATTCATGAAATAAGCTGTGAACAAAGCTTCCGATACTGCATTCATCTTACCATATTTTTTTGCAAATTGAGTCAGGCGATGAGCCTCGAATGTATTGGCTGGGATGACACGATCCATCTCGTAGTGCAAGCCTTCCTGACGTGCCGTATCAACGACACCTTGCGACATATTCCGTGCTTGTTCGAGAGTCGTCCCATATTTCGAAGCAAGAATTTCGTATAACCCTTGCGTCGGCACTGCTGGTGCATCTGGGTCAAGTTCAAAGCTTTTGAATTCGACCTCAACATCCAACTTTTCGTTCGCAATTGCTTGTTCTAAACGACGCTTCCCAATATAACAAAACGGACATGCATAATCCGACCATACTTCTACTTTCATCTGTGTTCTCTCCTTTTGTGCAGTTTCATACATTAAGCATAGTCGCCTCTAGACAGAGTTGCAATCTTTCCGCCCAGGTCGATTCAAATATGTTCAAAAAAAGAACCAAGATCGTTTTGATCTTGGTTCTTTAGTGCGTTCATCGCTTATTCTGTTACAAGCGCGTGTGCTGCATCTTCGATCTCAATATCGAGTTCTTTCGTGTAAGCAGCTGTTTGTTCTGCTGTCCAGTTCAAGACAGTTTTCATTTCTTCGATGACCGCGTCTTTGTGAGCACGAGCCCAAGCAATGTCGAAGAAGACAGCACCTGTACGACGGATGAAGAAGTCAATCGGACGAGCGACCATTTCATGTTCGATACCATAGTGAAGTTGTGCGTAGACAGAACGAGGAAGATCTGTCGTAGCAGCATCATATGCTGCTGCATATTCAAGTACTTTCGGTAAGTTCGAACCGTAGCGTTTTGCTAAGAATTGAACTTCCTCTGTTGTTAGACCATTCGTTGCTGTTTGAGCTTTTAGGAATTCAGCAAATCCTTTTGCTCCGCCGACATGTCCACCCGACATTGGCATGTTTTTCGTCGAGCAACGTGCATACGCAACGTTTTCTTCTTTTTTCAAGAGTTTAGCAACGAGATCAACGACGTGCTCACCCATTTTACGGTATCCAGTCAATTTCCCACCCGCAATCGTGATGAGACCTGACTCAGACTGCCATACTTCATCTTTACGAGAGATTTCAGAAGGATCTTTTCCTTCTTCATAAATCAATGGACGTACACCAGCCCAGCTTGATTCCACGTCTTCCGCTGTCACTTTAACATCTGGGAACATATAGTGGATCGCGTCTAAAATGTAGTCTTGATCTTCGACTGTGAACTTCGGATGTGCTGTATCTTTATCGAAGAACGTATCTGTCGTACCAACGTATGCTTTTCCATCACGTGGAATCGCAAAAATCATCCGACCGTCTGGTGTATCGAAGTAGACCGCTTGTTTGAGTGGGAATTTCGATTGATCGATGACAACGTGGACACCTTTTGTCAAACGAAGTTGTTTCCCGACTTTCGAGCCATCTTTTTCACGTAATTCATCAACCCATGGACCTGTCGCGTTGACGACTTTTTTCGCACGGATTTCATGCACGTCACCTGTCAAGAGGTCTGTCACACGCATCCCGACGACTTTTCCAGCATCGTAGATGATTTCTTCTGCTTTTGTATAGTTGACGACGCGCGCACCATGTTCGACTGCTTCTTTCATGACTTCAATCGTTAGACGAGCATCATCTGTGCGGTACTCGACGTAGTAACCGCCACCTTTTAGACCTTGTTGTTTAACGAGTGGTTCTTTTGCTAATGTTTCTTTTGCAGATAACATCGTACGCCATTCAGAACGTTTAACACCTGCTAAGAAGTCATAGACACGAAGACCGATTGACGTACTGAACGGTCCGAATGTACCGCCCTTATGCATCGGAAGTAACATCCATTCTGGTGTCGTAACGTGTGGGCCGTTTTCGTAAACAATCGCACGTTCTTTACCGACTTCAGCGACCATTTGAACTTCAAATTGTTTTAAATAACGTAGACCACCATGGACTAATTTCGTTGAACGACTAGATGTACCAGATGCGAAATCCTGCATTTCGACGAGGCCAATCTTCATACCGCGTGACGCCGCATCGAGGGCGATTCCCGCACCTGTGATCCCGCCACCTACGACAAGTAGATCGAGTTCTTCACGTGTTAATCGATTATAGACATCTGCACGGTTTTTGCTTGAGAATGGTTGGTTAGCCATGAATAGTTCCTCCTGTTGTTGGTTAGCCATGAATAGTTCCTCCTGTTTAGGTTCGAAAAAAAAGAGACCACAACAAACACGCTGACTATGTCAACTGTTGCTGTGGTCTCTCCATATTCTCCGACCGGTTTATTAACTTGACCTTACTATAACATAGATCACATCATTTAAACAACATCGTAGCTTGAATAGCTTTTTGCCATCCGCCATAAAGCGCATCCGTCTCTTCTTTTGCCATACTCGGCTCGAAACGGCGTTCTTTTTTCCATTGCGTCGCAATTTGTTCACGGTTTTCAAAGAATCCGACAGCAAGACCTGCCAAGTAGGCTGCACCTAATGCCGTCGTCTCATTGATTTCCGGACGTTCGACCGGCGCTTGAATGATGTCACCTTGGAACTGCATTAAGAAGTTATTTTTAACCGCTCCACCGTCAACACGAAGTGTCTTCATCTCGATCCCTGAATCTTGCTCCATCGCAGATAAGACGTCACGTGTTTGATAAGCGAGTGATTCTAATGTTGCGCGGATAAAGTGTTCTTTTTCCGTACCACGTGTCAAACCGAAGACTGCACCACGAACGTCTGATTCCCAGTAAGGTGTTCCAAGACCAACGAATGCCGGTACGACGTAGACACCTTCTGATGACGTGACACGCGTTGCGTATCCTTCTGATTCTTTGGCATCATCAATGAGACGTAAGCCGTCACGTAACCATTGAATCGCAGATCCTGCGACGAAGATACTTCCTTCTAGAGCATACTCCACTTTTCCATCGACGCCCCATGCGATCGTCGTCAGCAATCCGTGATCTGATTTCACAGCCTCTTCCCCTGTGTTCATCAACATGAAGCAGCCTGTACCGTATGTGTTCTTCGCCATTCCTGTATCAAAACACGCTTGACCAAACAATGCGGCTTGTTGATCACCCGCTGCACCAGCGATCGGAACCGCTTCTCCGAAGAAATGATAACCTGCTGTCTCTGCGTACACTTCAGAAGATGGTCGTACTTCTGGAAGCATCGCTTTCGGGACATCTAAGATGCCGAGTAACTCGTCATCCCATTTCAATTCATGAATGTTATACATCAACGTACGACTTGCATTCGAATAGTCGGTCACATGTGCTTTTCCGCCGGATAATTTCCAGATGAGCCACGTATCGATCGTACCAAACAGTAGTTCACCACGTTCGGCACGTTCCCGTGCTCCTTCGACATGATCTAAAATCCATTTGACTTTCGTACCAGAGAAATAAGCGTCAATCAATAGACCTGTCTTCTCACGGAAGAGCTCGGCATGACCGGCTGCTCGAAGCGCTTCACAGATTTCAGCCGTTTGTCTCGATTGCCACACGACTGCATTGTGAATCGGTTTCCCTGTTTCTTTTTCCCAGACGACAGCTGTTTCACGTTGGTTCGTGATTCCAATACCAGCAATCTGCGATGGCTTTACGTTCGCCTCCGTCAGACAAGTCGCCACGACAGCAAGGACACTTCCCCAAATCTCGTTTGCGTTGTGTTCGACCCAACCTGGTTTCGGAAAATACTGCGTGAATTCCTGTTGTGCTGAATGGACGATCTCGCCGGCACGATTAAACAGGATCGCACGTGTACTCGTCGTTCCCTGATCCAATGACAAAATGTAGTTCTCCATCTCTTCCCCATCCTTTTGT
This sequence comes from Exiguobacterium sp. UBA3491, assembly GCF_002377745.1. Classification (NCBI taxonomy): domain Bacteria; kingdom Bacillati; phylum Bacillota; class Bacilli; order Caryophanales; genus Exiguobacterium; species Exiguobacterium sp. UBA3491. The sequence continues at coordinate 10,948 of NZ_DFQK01000010.1, read as the reverse complement.
ATCTAAATAAGTTAAGCTGACTTTGACTCCACTGACGTTGTTTTGTTCGGACGAACACCGAATCTATAGCATAAGCCTAATATGACGATTGTCACAAGTCCTACAACCCAAAAAGCCGGTGTATCTTTTCCTGTGAAGACCGAACGATAAAACAATCCGCCAAGACTTCCACCGAGAACTGGTCCGAGAACCGGAATCCAAGAGTACCCCCAGTTCGATGATCCTTTTCCATGAATCGGTAAGATGAAGTGAGCGATACGTGGACCAAGGTCCCGCGCCGGATTCATCGCATATCCTGTCGTGCCTCCGAATGACATACCGAGGCTGACGATCAAGAAACCGACGATCAATGGATTTAAACCATCCGAGAACTTATTCGCTCCGATCGATAACAACCCGATGACAAGTAAGAACGTCGCAATCATTTCACTCATTAGATTGGCAAATGTATGTGGAATCGCTGGTGACGTCGCAAAGACGCCGAGTTTCGTTGCTGGGTCTTTCGTTTCCGCCCAATGTGGTAAGTAATGAACGAAAACAAGACTTGCACCAAGTATCCCGCCGGCAATTTGAGCGACGATATAGCCTGGTACGTCCGCCCATGCAAATGAACCGTCAAAGGCTAAACCAAGCGTCACTGCTGGATTAAGGTGTGCTCCACTGAATTGACCGACGGCATACGCGGCAATCGCCACAGCAAAACCCCAGGCAAACGTGATGACGATCCAGCCTGCATCCTTCGCAAACGATTTCGTCAAACTAACGCCTGCACCAACACCGTTTCCAAGCGCGACAAGCAAGGCTGTACCTAAAAATTCCGCTAGTAAGGGTGACATGTGTATTCCTCCTTTTTGTTATGTGAAAAAAGCAACATAAAAAGGAGATCCACGTCAGTTCATGCTTGAATTTTCTTCAAGCAGGACTCACACGTGAATCTCCCTTTTCTCCGTCACTTTGTATCAACTTGATATCACTATAACAACCAGTGAAAACGCTGTCAAACAATCCGAATGATTTTCATCACAGTCCGGTTAGGAGCGTGGTTCAAAATGACGCCACAAGTCCTTATTCGATGTCGTAATGCTTGAGGCACCCGCTTCAATTGCTTGTTCCACTTCCTCGACCGTATCGATAAGTCCACCAGCGAATACGAGACGCCCTGTCTTTTCCTTCACTTCTTGAATGTACTTTGGCATCAACCCTGGTAATACTTCGATGTAATCAGGTTGCGTCCGTTCCATAAGTTGATAACTTTTTTCAAGTGAACTGGAATCGAGTAAGAACATACGCTGCATCGTCTTGACCTTTTTTTGACGTGCCTTCAAGATGACACTCGCCTTCGTCGAAATGACACCATACGGTTTCAGTTCTTGGCAAACATATTCCGTCGCGTACTCATCATTTTTTAACCCCTGGACGAGATCCATATGCAAAAACATTTTTTTGTCGTATCGATGTGCCATCTCATAGACTGCTTTTAAACGCGAGACGTGCATTTCGAGTAAGACCCCATACTCATATGGACTCTTCAGCATCTTTTCAAAGTCTTCTAATTTTCTAACGGAAGGCAGGATCTTCTGTCCAAAATATGTCATGCGTTCTCCCCCTGATTCGTAATGTGTCCTAAGTATGTCGTGAAACTGAGGTATTAGGCAATGCTCTTTTCATGAAAATAAGTGAAAAGAGCGCTACGATTAGGGTATAGCTTAACGAAACGATTTATTTTCAGGAGGTGAATGCGCAGTCCTACCGTCTGTGCACGTCAATGAGTCAGCAAAAACGGATCACTATTTATTTATTCTCGATTTTAATTAATGCCCTAGGTAACAGCTTTATGGTAACCGCCTCGATCGGCAGTGCACCTTGGACATCAGCGAGTGAAGCTGTCGCGGCGATCTCACCGTTAACTGTCGGACTCGCTATCATCGTCTTACATGCGCTTGCCTTGATTGCAGCGCTTTCTCTTGGAAGCCGCTTCAGTTGGTGGACGATCGTCCTCAGTTTTGCACTCGTCGTACTGTTCGGCGCCGCAATTGATTTCTTCTTATCAATCCATCAATTGATCTACACACCACAAGGACTATGGATGCGCGGCTTGTATATGTTAATCGGTATGCCGTTGATTTCACTTGGACTCGCACTTTATCTCCAAATCGGCTTCGTGTTGATGCCGCCAGATTACTTGATGAAATCACTCATCACCCGCTTTAAAAGTACATCAATCGGAGCAACGATTAGTCTCGGGATTCCTTTTTTGATTGCCAGTCTCTTTTCACTGATTGAACGTCAATTGATCGGCATCGGAGTCGGGACTTTTATTTTCTTACTATTGAATGGTCCGCTGATCGAATGGTTTCAGCGACTGTTCCCGATTACGGCTCGTCCGCCTAAACGAAC
>NZ_DFQK01000010.1:0-8503 GCF_002377745.1 Exiguobacterium sp. UBA3491 | reverse complement strand
AAACGAACTAGTTCTTAAATACTCAAAGAAAAGAGTTGCTCACGGACGAATTCGTCCATGAGCAACTCTTTTCTTTACGTGTAGGATTTTCTCTGGAAAACAAGAATTGACGCGCCTAATAAGACGATGATATGCGCCATTACGAACAAGACGGAAAATGTTAAAGATGTTCCCATTGCTTCACTGATACCATAGGAAACAGAATCCTTGAAATACATCGACCAGTCCAAGTGCATGAATACGATCCATTTGGCAATCGCTGGTTTAAAGCCGATCAATAGACTTCCCGCAATGCTCGTAAAGAACTGCGCTAATACGGTAAAGCCAATGATCATACCGACCGAGCGGAATAATAATGAGAAGAACAACGTCATAAATATCGTAAAAATCGGACTGACGACCTCAACGATCGTGTCGCGGAACAGGATCGGATCTCCTACCTCTGAAAACACAAATGAGCCTGCGTAGACGATCGCAGCGATGAACACGAATTGGAATAACATGATCAAGATCGAGAAGATCAGCTTCGAGAAATAAATCGTCATTCGTGAATATGGACTCATTAATAGATGTTTCATCGTATCATATCGTACTTCATTCCCGATAGCTTCTGCCGTGAAGACGATCGTGATGATCCCTAATAAGGAGGTCAACAACACAAACGTTAAGGAATAGTAATCATAGCGTGTGAACTCAAAATCATTTGTCTTCGCCACAATGATAATACCAACCGCAATGACGACATATAGCGCTAAGACGATTTTCGCTTTTTTAGTCGTCCACCATTTCATCCATTCATTTTGTATGAGCGAAAGCATGTGAATCCCCCTCTTTTTTCGTTACTTGCAGGAATTGTTCTTCGAGCGTCAAGCGTTTGACGGTCAATTCATGTAAGTCAGCAATCGGCACGACAAGTCGGGCAATCGCCGGACACTCACTTTCTGGTGCTGTGATGATGATTTGTTCATCAAGTACTTCTGATGGATAGTTCGCGATGCGAAGGGCTTCAAGTACGTCAGTCATCGCTTCCTTATTGACGCGAAGTGCCACCTTTGCTCCGGTTTCGTTACGAACCGATTCGACTGACTTGATGACACCTTGATCAATGATGGCATATCGATCACTGATTTGTTCCATTTCACTCAGCATATGACTTGAGATCAAAATTGCGATATCCTGCTCACGCGCCATTTGTCGTAAATACTCACGAAGTTCTGCGATCCCGGACGGATCTAGACCATTTGTCGGTTCATCTAAAATCAAGACGCGCGGATTATGTAACAACGCGCGAGCAATTCCAAGACGTTGCTTCATTCCGAGTGAATACTCTCCAACTTTCTTCGAAAGCTTTCCTTCTAAACCAACGAGACGAGCAAGTGCGTCATAGTCGACTTGTCCGAGTCCTGGAATCAGGTTTTTTGCATGTATCAAGTTTTGTTTGCCTGTTAAATAAGGATAAAAAGCTGGATTTTCAACGATTGCTCCGATTTGTGTTAATGCCTTCGAACGCTCTTCTACGACATCATAGCCATTGACCGTGACTCGCCCAGCATCCTGCTCAAGCAGACCCGTGATGATACGAATCGTTGTCGTCTTCCCTGCCCCATTTGGTCCGAGGAAGCCGAACACTTCTCCTGGGGATACCTCAAAACTGACGTCTTTTAGAATTTGCTCTTTTCCGAGACGCTTTGAGATATTTTCAATCTTTAACATCTGCTCTTCCTCCTCATTCATATTTTGTTTATGCTATATAGTGTACGTGAATTCCCTGCGAAAGTTTCTTTTCTTACAAATATGTAATCTGATTCCAAATAAAAATCCGCTAACGCAGAAATTTGAGACTAAATAAGGAATAGAGTCTTCAGATGATTCTTTTTGAAGAAATGACACGTGAACATTTTCCGATCGTTCAATCACTGTACGCAAGCGTTCCAGAGTATGCATGCCTGGAAGAACGGGCGCTACCACTCTCTGATTCGATCTTACAGGAGGAATTCTTGAATCCCGATACTGTATCGCTGATCGGGTATATCCATGGAGAACCTGTCTTACTGATTGACTACCTCCCAAAGCATCCGCAAGACGGTACAACGTGGATTGGTTTATTTTTACTTGATGCTTCTCATCATGGTACCGGAACGGGTAATCGGTTACTGTCCGCCTTTTTCAATCAATTCTTAAGTCGAGAGTCACAGATTCACCTCGCCGTATTACCTGATAAGGCAAAAGCCCGACGGTTTTGGGAAAAACATGGATTCCGCTACGTGCGAACGAGCATCTCGAACCGTGAACAGCAAATAGACGTCTATGTATATGAGTCAAACAAAAAACAAATGAGAAACATATGAATGGAGTATCACACAATGTCCAGACCCTCACTTCGCTTTGACATCCTGTTAGCGGGATTGATTTCCCTATTATTTTTTAGCATGACGCTGTTGTTGACCTTCTTCATCAGTCAACACGCGACAAGCCGACTCCAATCGGAAGTCAGAATGAATCTGTCAACGACTGCTCATCAACTATCCGACAAGCTCGATCATTACATGTGGTCACGCTATGCAGAAGTGAAGTTGCTCGGCTCTTTATCAACGATTCAACAAACAGATCAAAAAGTAGAAACACGTCGGACACTAGAGGAGTTACAACGACAGATTCCCGACTTTTCTTGGATTGGTCGTTTAGATGCGAACGGTAAAGTCATTGCGTCAACGAACCAGATTCTTGAAGGAACATCGATCAAAGAACGACCTGTTTTTCAAGAAGCATTATCGCAACCATTCATCGGTGATGTTCATGAAGCCGTCCTACTCGCAAAATTATTGCCGAATCCAAGTGGTGAGCCACTCCAATTTGTCGATATAAGTACACCTTTATATGATAAGGGACGATTTTCCGGCGTCCTCGCGACACACCTCAGTTTCGAATGGGCTAAAGCGATTGAACAAAGTTTCCAGAGCGCTACCTCTTCTCTCCAAAAAGTCGATGTCTTCATCGTTAGTCAAGATCGAAAGACTATTTTGCTTGGACCAAACGGATGGAGTGGTAAGACATTGCCTACTAGTGTAACGCTCACTTCGAATGCTCCTGCGACCGCTTTTTGGAAAGAGAAAGAATTCGTCTCTGGTCAAAGTACGAGCCGTGGTTACAAAGACTATGATGGACTAGGTTGGACGGTTCTCGTGCGTCAACCGACATCGATTGCCTTCGCTGATGCCGACGCTTTACGCCAAACGATTTTCATCGCTGGGTTAATTGCCTCTCTCATTACAGCCGTGCTTGGGTGGATGTTAGCGAAACTGCTGACTCGACCACTCTTAAAAATCACGCATGCCGCACAACAAATGCAAGGTGATCCTTCAAAATCACTTCCGAACCATCGTGGAATCCGAGAAATCGAGACATTGACAGATGCCCTACAGCAACTGATTCGTCGATTGCTGCATACCGAAAAAGAAAAACTGACGTTTGAACGATTATCGCAACGTGACAGTCTCACGGGTCTTGCGAATCGAAATGGTCTTGCTCAATACATCGAACAATTACCTATAGGAACGCATTCCATCTACCTTTGTCTCGATTTAGACGGTTTTAAAGCAGTTAACGACACATATGGGCACGCACTTGGTGATCTCCTCCTGATCGAGGTCGGTCAACGTCTCAAACAGTTACTTCCACCTGGTGGCTTCGTCGCTCGTCTTGGTGGCGATGAGTTCATCATCGTCTTAACGAATCAGTCTGTAGTAGAAGCACAACACTTAGGTGAACAATGGATTGCCCATGTCTCGATGCCTTATCATTTAGAAGAACAGACCGTCCATATCGGAATGAGCATCGGACTCGCTGAACAGATAGCAGGTGAATCGCTCGAGCAAGTCATGCACCATGCGGATTTAGCGCTCTATCGTTCGAAGCAAGATGGTAAAGGATGTATTTCCGTTCATTGACCTTTTGGAACGGAGGATTGACAAGCGCGTTTCTCCTCCGTAAGGTGAACGAGAAGCGTATAAATTTTCAACAAGGAGCTGTCAGCATGAATCAATGGACACGTGAAGCACGATATCGTCCCCTCTCGGATGTCGATCCGACCGTATACCAAGTGATGAAGGAAGAAGTAAGAACATCTCCTTGGCGATTTTCTTACCATATCCAACCTCCAACCGGACTTTTGAATGATCCGAACGGCTTCGTCTACCACGACGGTCTTTATCATTTATTTTATCAATGGTTCCCACTCGGTCCTGTTCATGGTCTAAAGTACTGGTATCACATGACATCAAAAGACCTCGTACATTGGTTCGATGAAGGGGCCGCCTTGATTCCAAATGACGATCCTGATTCGCACGGCGCTTATTCCGGTAGTGGCTTCATCAAAGATGATCAAGTGCACATCATGTACACCGGTAACAAACGGGACGCAGAGTGGAATCGCCATACGAGTCAAATCGTTGGGCACCTTCGTTCGGATGGACGGATTGAAAAACACTTACCACCTGCTATTCCAACCGTTCCTGAAGGCTATACAGAACATTTTCGTGATCCGAAAGTCTTTCAAGATGCATCGGGCACCTGGTACTGCATACTTGGAGCACAGCGCACTGACTTGACAGGTTGTACTGTCATTTATCAGTCTCAAGATGCAGAGCACTGGACGTTGGTCGGTGAGTTACGGACGAACTACCCGACATTCGGTTATATGTGGGAATGTCCTGATTATTTCGAGCTTAATGGAAAAGGCGTCTTTCTCTTTAGTCCTCAAGGGATTGAGCCAGATGGTACGAACTATCAAAATATTTTCCAGTCCGGTTACTTCATCGGGGAACCGTTAGCTTTACCCAACTTAACATTCACACATGAACCTTTCCAAGAACTCGATTTCGGATTCGACTTCTATGCGCCACAAACAACTGAGGCGGCAGATGGTCGACGGATTCTTGTTGGTTGGATGGGTTTACCGGACATTAGTTATCCTTCTGACATTTATAACTGGGCACATGCTTTGACATTGCCGCGTGAATTAACGATCGAACAGGGACAACTTCGTCAACGACCTGTCCATGAACTGACACAGCTACGAAAAGAAACCTTATTTGACGAAACGATTCTTTTCGAGCAAGATGTGACGGTTGCGGAAGCCGAGATTTTCGAACTCGTGATGACAGACTTGAAGCTGTCGTCGGATTCGTTCCGCTTCTCAATTCGTCAAGACGCTACAGAAGAAACCCTATTTAAATATGATGTCGTTTCGCGTCAATTTACGATTGACCGGAGTCGTTCGGGTGTGGAGGTTCCTGCTGAATCATTTGGTACATCACGATCGACTGTCCTTTCGAAAGACTTGCAGACATTACGTTTGTTTGTGGACCGGTCCTCGTTCGAACTTTTCCTCAATGATGGAGAAGCCGTCGCAAGCGGACGTATTTTCCCAAAAGCAACGAGTCGAGGTATCGGATTCTCTGGTGAGGTGACTGCCCACCTCTCTATTTACGATTTATCTTAAATAGCAAAAAGCATTTTCCTGAATAGAATCAGGAAAATGCTTTTTTACTTCACTGCTTCAATCGTGATTCCTTTTCTAAATCGAAGGCGAGAATATGTTGCTCTCCGATTGGACCCATGACCGATTGTAACGTATCGACATATCCCGTCTTGAAATACAGTGATTTTGCAGCGATATTCTTTTTATTGACCGCAAGTGTAATCGATGTGACTTCCGGGAAATGATGATGGACGAACTCCGGTAACTGCATCATCGCTTCCTTCGCGTATCCTTGATGTTGATGCCGTTCATCAATCGAAAAGGCACGTAACAGGACACTTTGTTCATCCGTCCGGTGTGTTTTAGGGGGATTGAGATGGAGAATAAAAAATCCGACGACGAGCTCGTCTTTTTTAATAACAACCGGAAACTTATCGGGATGTGCAACCGCATCCGTAACGACATCTGTTGGAAAAGAAGTAAACTGAACTTGTTCTTCTGGAAGAATGAACGCCTCACATTGTTCATAATGTTCATTTGTATACATGTGTAATTTCACTACAGACATTCTCATTCCGCCTTCCCTCTTTGTACAGGACAAGAGAGTACTCTCTTACATCTATTCCCATTTTAATATTTTTGAGTCCATTTGCCTAGTCTTTTAAAGTCACTCCTCTTACATTGCTTCCAATAGTCTTTTGTCTCTTTATTCCACGGTTCGTCTTTCAGTAATCCAATCCGATCATCAAAAATGCTACACTAGGGAGAGTTCGATTTAATGGACACGAAATTAAACGCTCGAGGTGAACTGTATCATGCATGAAGATTTTTTCAAACAGATGGAGCGATTGACCGGCATTCAATTGAATCCTGTCCAACAACAGGCAATTGAACATGACCATGGTCCGTTGCTGTTACTCGCCTCACCCGGCTCTGGAAAAACAACGACCCTTAATTTTAAGATTGCCTATTTGATTTTACAAAAAAAAATTGAACCACATCGTATTCTTGGACTGACCTTCAGTAAAGCGGCAGCTCGCGAGATGGCGGATCGATTTTATCATTTATTCCATGAACTAATCGGAACAACAGCGGCTTTTTCGACAATCCACAGTTTTGCTTTTCAAGTCGTCCGGGACCATACGTCCGAGCAACGCCTCTCCTATACGATCATCGAAGGACCGATGGATCAACAACATCCGAATGCGCCACATAAACGGATGTTACTGCGCCGTATTTTCCAGGAAATTAATCGGAGTGTCATTACCGATGATCAAATGGATGAGTTGTTACGGATGATTTCCTTTGTCAAAAATCGCCTTCTTTCTTTAAAAGAAATCAAGGCAGTACCGACAACGATCAAACACTTTCCTGACATCTATGTCGCATATGAACAATTCAAGTCTCGTGATCCTGTACATCCGTTACTTGATTTCGATGATATGTTGACATATGCTAATACGATTTTGGAACAAGACCGTCGTCTATTGCAACATTACCAACGTCGCTTCGATTATATTCTGACAGATGAGAGTCAAGATACATCACTCGTTCAACATCAACTGGTTGAAAAGTTAGCCTTACCCCATAATCGCCTTTGTGTCGTCGCGGACGATGACCAGACGCTTTACAGTTGGCGTGGCGCAGATGCATCCAAGATTCTCCACTTCAAGGATACGTATCCGAATGCGACGATTCTTTACATGGAACAAAATTATCGCTCATCAAAGGACATCGTCTCAGTCGCCAATCAATTCATCCAACGTAATAAAGCACGTTATCCGAAACAGATGTTCACGGAGAATGCTGCGGTTCGTCCAATTATCTTAGAGACGCTACCGACTTATGAAGATCAGACTCGTTATTTATTGAATCAGTTACGGACGGAAACGAATTACCGCGAAGTCGCCATCTTATATCGCAACAATGCTTCTTCGATCAACGTCATGAATGCGTTAGATCAAGCAAACATTCCTTTTTACATTAAGGATGTTGATCATAAATTCTTCAGTCATTGGATTTTGAAGGATATTTTAAATTTCATGACATTCGCACAAGATCCAACAGATATCGAGGTTCTAGCAACCATCCATACGAAGTTCGCCGGATATATCTCGAAAGCTCAACTGGCTCAATTGCAACAGTTTGGTTCGGGTGAATCTGTATTTGATCTACTCATAAACAAAATCGAAATGAAGTTTTATCAAAAGAAACAACTTCAACAAATGAAGCGCACATTCGCTTCCATTCAGACCGTTCGACCGTCTGCTGCCCTCTCTTTGATTCGTCATGAACTGGGCTACGAAAAGAATTTGCGGAAAATGAGTGAGAGTCTCGGTTTTAGTCTCGACCACCTGCTTGAGACATTAAATACGATCGATAACATCGCAAGTGATGTACCGACGTTACTCGCCTTTCGTGAGCGGATCGCGCATCTCGAACAGTTGATGCGTGATGCGAAACAAAACAAAAATCAAAATGCGGTCACTCTTTCGACCTTTCACAGTGCAAAGGGACTTGAATTTGATCGCGTCTTTATGATTGATCTCGTTGCTGGTATTCTTCCATCGGCTGACACGATCAAGGCGTACAAGAATGGACAACTCGATGATATGGAAGAAGCAGCACGCTTGTTTTACGTCGGGATGACACGGGCACGACACGAACTGCATCTCCTGTCTTATCGTTTTAAATCGAAATCGTTCGATGTCTCACCATTCGTCGAAGACGTTCATCGTCTTGTTACACCGGATTCCGCAAAACGAAAAATAGAACGCCAACGTCCTGCCATTGCAGCGCGAGCTAAAGTTCCTCCACTTCCGATCACTGAGAACATGCGTGTATCGCATACAGCATTTGGTCCCGGAACCGTCTTGCACCTGGTTGATGACGTGCTAGAAATTTCATTTGATCAAGGAATGAAAAAACAGCTTTCGTTACAAGTCTGCTCCGAAAATGCATTACTCAAAATTTTATGAGACAAAAAAGAGGCTGACTCAAAAGTCAGTCTCTACAAAGATAAGG
>NZ_DFQK01000011.1:25398-30266 GCF_002377745.1 Exiguobacterium sp. UBA3491 | reverse complement strand
ATTGCAGGTCGGTCTTTTTGTGTAATCATTTTAGAGGAAAAGGAGTTTTTTCATGAAACACGAACTTCCTATTGTACATGCACTTCAACGCCATTTAGATCGAACGCCCATCTCATGGCATGTTCCTGGTCATAAGAATGGAACATTGACACCTCTTCCTGACTTCTTTAAATGGGACGTCACAGAATTACCTGGTCTAGATGATTTTCATCATCCGGAAGAGGCCATTGCAGACGCGATAGCTTTGTTGCAAAAAGTCTACGGTGCAAAAGCGAGTTATTTCCTTGTGAATGGTTCGACCGTTGGGAACTGGGCGATGCTTGCCGCTACAGCAACAAGAGGAGATCGTGTTTATGTACAGCGTAATTCCCATAAATCGGTGTTCAATGCGTTAGAATGGCTTGGGATCGAACCGATCTTTCTTGAACCAGACATCCATGAGGAAACGGGAATCAGTGGACATGTTTCACGTGAAACATTAAAGGAAGCGTTTACGAAATATCCAGGAGGAGTTGGCGTGTTTATCACTTCACCGACCTATTACGGGGAAGCAGCTGATATCACGTCACTCGTTCAGCTCACAGCGTCGCACGGGCTCCCTTTATTAGTGGATGAAGCACATGGTGCACACTTCGGTAAAGCATTTGGTGTTCGTTCTGCATTTGAATTAGGAGCAACCGCTGTTGTCCAGTCTGCCCATAAAACGCTTCCTGCACTGACGATGGGAGCATGGATGCACGAGCGATTTTCGGAAAAGATGAGAAGAAAGTTACAGCGAGCGCTCCAAGCGTTTCAAACCTCAAGTCCTTCGTATTTGTTACTGGCTTCATTAGACTATGCCCGTTCCTATCGTGAACAATGGACAGTTGAAGGTATGTCAAATATTCAGGTTAGTCACGATGCGTTTATCGAATCACTTCAACGGTTCGATCATATGACCGTCCTTCGCTTCGATGATTGGTCACGGATGACATTAACGTATGAGGGATATTCAGGAGATGCGTTGTTGCACGCGTTACGAGCTGTTCAACTCGATGCGGAATTTGCTCTAGGAGATCACGTCGTCTGTATTTTGCCACTTCGTCCGCTAGCAAAGTCTGAGCAGGATGACTGGGTTCATCGTGTCGAACGCGCTATTCAAATGATGAAATCAGAAGGAATTCCTTTGAAAAGGTATATCGAGCAACCAATTATGGGTAAAATACAGGTATCTGCTTTAGCTTGTTCTTATGAACAGTTAGAACAAGCAACAGGTACGTTCCGTCAGCTGGATGAGTGTATCGGTCATGTTTCACTCGAAACCATTATTCCGTACCCGCCAGGCATTCCGTTGATCGTCAGAGGCGAACGCATTACGGCGGAACAGGTACTACGTTTACGACATTATCAAACCGTAGCCGTTCATTTGCAAGGGGGCGAACAATTGCAACAAGGAGCGTTACGCGTCATAGAGGAAGGGTTTGAAAGATGAAAGGTACGTTCATTACTGTCGAAGGACCGGATGGTGCCGGGAAAACGACACAACTACAATTGCTTAATGATGTGTTAAAAGAAAAGGGCTATAATGTCATGATGACCCGTGAGCCAGGTGGCACACGCGTTGGGAACGAAATTCGTTCATTGATTTTAAATCCTGATTTTGAAGAAATGAAAGAGATGACGGAAATTCTGCTGTATGCAGCGTCTCGTGCCCAGCATGTCGAAGAATTGATTCGACCGGCGTTAGAGGCAGGCACAATCATCTTATGTGACCGATTCGTTGATGCCTCACTTGCCTATCAAGGATATGGGCTTGGACATCCGATTGATCTCGTGCGTCATATTAATGATTCTGCAACAGGTGGATTAGCGCCAGACCGGACGTATTTATTTGATTTAACGGTAACGGATTCTAAAAAACGAATGATGGACCGGGGAGCACTTGATCGAATCGAGCAGCGAGATGATGCGTTTCGTGCCCGTGTCTATAATGGTTTCAAACAGATTGCGGCATCGGACCCAGAACGGGTACAGATTGTACAAGCCAATCGATCGATTGAAGTGATTCATCAGGACTTAGTGGAAGATGTCATTACGTATTTAGAAGAAAAGGAGAGATTCTCATGAAAATGGTCATTACGATTGTTCAAGATAAAGACAGCTTACGTTTGGCGGAAGCGCTTGTCGAGCATGATTTCCGAGCAACGAAACTAGCAACGACAGGTGGTTTTCTTAAAGAGGGAAACACGACGTTCATGATTGGTGTACAGAGTGAGCGTCTCGATGATCTGTTACGATTGATCAAAAAGAATTGTTCGAGTCGTGAACAGATGGTTTCTCCAATCTCACCAATGGGTGGTCATGCCGATTCTTATATCCCGTACCCTGTTGAAGTCCAGGTAGGCGGGGCAACGGTCTTCGTCTTGCCAATCGAAGGGTTTCACCAATTCTAATGCAGACGTTTCATGAACTGGAACAGACACAATCGGTCATTTCGACGATTCTTCAAAATTCGTTACGAAACGATCGAATCAATCACGCTTATATCTTCACTGGAGACTATGAGCCGCTTCTACTTGAAGCGGCTCACTTGTTCGCGAAAAGCCTTTTTTGTGAGGCCCCGGTCGATGTGGAGCCATGTGGTGTCTGTCGTAGCTGTCGGCGGATGGAAAGTGGTAACTTGGTCGATTATTATGAAATCGAACCAGATGGCGCGACCATCAAAAAAGAACAGATTCAACAATTGATGCATGATCTCTCACTCCGAGGACTTGAAGGCGATCGTCAGATTTATGTCATTACACAGTCCCATAAGATGACTCCCCAAGCAGCGAACAGTTTGCTGAAGTTCTTTGAGGAACCAGGAGAAGGAAAAGTGGCCTTATTGTTGACGAATCAACCTCAACTCCTTTTACCTACGATTCGATCGCGGGGACAGTTATTAAGTTTTCGTCCAGCGGATCGTCAAATGATTGGCGAGGTTTTATCTGAAAAAACGGGACGGGACCACGAGTTGACGCAACTGGCAGCGCGTGTCTATCCAAAAGTCGAGGATGCAGAAGAAGCATTACTCGAAGACTGGTTTGTAAATGCGCGAGCGTCAGTGTTACAATTGATGGAGGAATTAGCGAATCGTCCGGCTGATTTACCGCTGTTCGTACAAGAGAAATGGATGGGACAATTCAAGAACCGTCAGGATGTCCGAATTGGTCTTGAACTCGTCACTTGTTTCTTCGAGGATGTCTTACGCCTGAAACTGAATCCGGCGTGGGAAGGTATGACCTATACGAATAGTAAACCCCAACTTGAACAGATGGGGTCCAAGAGCCAGACGACGATCACCCGCTGGTTACAAGCTGTGCTTGCCGCAGTCCGACGGGTCGAAGCGAATGTTAATCCCCAATTAACAGTTGAGCGTCTCATGTTTGACTTACAGAAAGGGTAGAGCGACATGCTAGAAGTAGTAGGCGTTCGCTTTAAAGAAGCGGGCAAAATTTATTATTTTGCACCTGGACAAGAGTCATTATCACGAGGACAAGCAGTCATCGTTGAGACGGTACGGGGCATTGAATATGGCGAAGTGGTCATCGCCGATAAACAAATGGACGAAGAAGATGTGGTGTTGCCACTGAAATCCATTCTTCGAATTGCTGACGATAAAGATGCAATGATCGTCCGTGAAAATAAAGTCGCAGCGCTTGATGCGCATGCGGTATGTGTCGAAAAAATCCGTGAACATAAACTCGATATGAAATTGGTCGATGTCGAGTACACGTTTGACCGCAATAAGGTCATCTTCTACTTCACGGCAGAAGGACGTGTTGACTTCCGTGAGCTCGTCAAAGATTTAGCGGCTGTTTTCCGGACACGCATCGAACTCCGTCAAATCGGTGTTCGAGATGAAGCGAAGTTACTTGGAGGCATTGGTCCATGTGGTCGTGTCTTATGTTGTTCATCTTTCCTTGGTGAGTTCGAACCGGTCTCGATCAAGATGGCAAAAGATCAAAACCTGTCGTTGAATCCGACGAAGATTTCAGGGGTGTGTGGTCGTTTAATGTGCTGTCTAAAATATGAGAACGATACGTATGAAGAGATGCGCCGTGACTTGCCGGACTATGGAAAACGTTTGACGGTACCTGAAGGCGAAGGACGCGTCGTTGGCTTGAACATCCTCGATCAAGTCGTTCAAATTGAACTGAAGGATCGTTCCCGCGTCTTGACGTATTCGATGGAAGAACTATTATCCGTTGGTGCCGTAAAACCAAAACGACCAAAAGAATAACGGGGTGCATACGCGTGGAGAGAGTCGATAAAAAAGAAATCATTACGCGTGTCGATGCGATTGAGCAACAGATTCATTTGCTGACTGAGCATCTGAGCGTGTTAAAGGATCAGCTGGCTTACATGATGGAAGAGAACCAACATCTGTATCTGGAGAATCATCATCTTCGGGAAAAAGTCGAACGCGATGAACAACAGCCGGTCACGGAAGCGGAAGAAGCGGAAGCAGGCGTTGGTGCGGGCTATGACAATCTCGGACGATTGTACCAGGAAGGGTTTCACATCTGTAACTTGCATTATGGACAAGTGCGAAAAGACGGCGATTGTCTCTTCTGCTTATCCATGTTAACGAAACATTGAGAGGCTGACTTCTACATGAGTCAGTCTTTTTTTCGGAAAGGAAGGCACGACATGTTTGAACTATTACCAGACGAACGACTTGATTATCTCTTAGGACAAGAAGGGAAAATCATTCAAAGTCCATCCGTCTTCTCCTATTCACTCGATGCGGCATTGCTCGCACGATTTGCATGGGTTCCAATTCGACAGGGGCGGATTGCCGATCTTTGCTCTGGGAACGGTGCGATCCCACTCTTTTTATCCTACCG
>NZ_DFQK01000011.1:445-25324 GCF_002377745.1 Exiguobacterium sp. UBA3491 | reverse complement strand
CTTTTTATCCTACCGGACGAAAGGGCAGATCACGGGTCTTGAAATTCAGCCGCGACTAGCGGAGATGGCGCGACGTAGCATTAACTTGAATGAACTGAACGACCAGATTGAGATGATTGATGGTGACGTCAAAGAGGCGGGGGCACGTCTTGGATACGGCATCTATGATGCTGTCACCTGTAATCCGCCTTATTTTTTAGCCAACGAGACATCAAACCAAAACCAAAGTGAACATTATACGATCGCAAGGCATGAAGTCCTCTGTACACTTGAAGACTGTATTCGTGGTGCATCTGATTTGTTAAAACAAGGCGGAAAGGCAGCGTTCGTCCATCGACCGGAACGACTGCTCGATATCGTCACTTTGATGCGAACATACCGCTTGGAACCGAAACGGATGCAGTTGATTTATCCGAAGGCAGGGAAGGAAGCGAACATGCTTTTGATCGAGGGGATCAAGGATGCAAAACCTGGACTGAAGGTTCTTTCCCCGTTCATCGTCTATGAAGCGGATAACTCGTATGCGGCTCAGATGAAGGAACTGTTCGATGTCTGAGCATGCAGTCTATATCGTTCGTTGCCAAGATGATACGTATTATACGGGTTACGCGGTAGACGTTACGCAACGCATCGCAACACATAATGCAGGCAAAGGGGCGAAGTATACACGTGCCCGTCTGCCGGTCGTCCTCGTTCATGAGGAAATTTTCGCGACAAAATCAGAAGCGATGAAGCGGGAATACGCGATTAAACAATTGACACGTTCACAGAAAGAGCGTTTGATTCAAGGAGGAACCTCATGAAAGCGACAAGTAGCTATCAACAGCAAGGAGCCGGTCTCTATATCGTCCCGACACCAATCGGCAATTTAGAAGACATGACGTATCGAGCCGTCCGGATCTTACAGGAATCTGATATCGTCGCAGCAGAAGATACCCGGCAGACGATGAAACTGTTTCGGCATTTTTCGATTGAGACAAAGCTGGTCAGTTACCATGAACATAATAAACAAACAAGTGGCGAACGACTACTCGCTGATTTAGAGGCAGGAAAGCAAATTGCCCTCGTCTCCGACGCCGGGATGCCCGGTATTTCGGACCCGGGAAGCGATTTGATCCGCCAAGCGATCGCAGCAGATATTCCTGTCATCGTTCTTCCGGGTGCGAACGCTGCATTGACAGCCCTTGTCGCGTCCGGTCTGTCGACAGAACGCTTTTTGTATTATGGTTTTTTGCCACGAAAGAAAAAAGAACGCCGCGAAGCGTTAGAGCAATTGAAATACGAATCAGGAACACTCATCTTTTATGAAGCACCGCATCGATTGAAAGAGATGTTGCAAGGGATCGAAGAAGTACTTGGTGATCGCCAGGTGACGTTAGCCCGAGAACTAACGAAACGGTATGAAGAGTATATTCGTGGAAGTGTGAGTGAATTACGCGCTTGGGCAGCAGAAGACGTTCGAGGTGAGTTCGTCGTCCTTGTCGAAGGATCAAACGAAGAACGACCGGATGCCGTCATTCAAGACAGTGATCCTCTCGAGCAAATCCGTCGGTATATCGAAGAGGGCGAAAAGCCGAATGCAGCGTTGAAGCGTGTCGCAAAAGAACGAGGACTGGATCGTCAGGAATTGTACCTCGCGTTTCACGAAGCAGATTAAAAAAAGAAGCCCCGTTAAGGAGCTTCCTTTTTTGTTTATTCGTTGCTTGCGTAATGACGATCGAGGAAATCTTTTAATTCAACGAGAACGCGTTGTGCGCCATCTGGTGAAAGAATCAATTTACCATCAGCCAATTTGAAGTTATCTTCTGATACTTCACCTGTCACTTGGCAAGTCATGTTTGGTTTATATTTTTTAAGGATGATCTGTTCGTTGTCGACATAGATCTCGAGGGCATCCTTTTCTGCGATTTGAAGTGTACGGCGTAATTCGATTGGAATTACGACACGACCGAGCTCGTCTACTTTACGTACAATACCTGTTGATTTCATTTTGTTGTTCCTCCTTTGATGTCATGGATCTCTTTTTCTTTTGAAAAATCGTCAAAATTCGACATCGTTTCTATAGAATGTAGAATACTAGACTTTCCAAAAGTAGTCAACCAATCTGAATAGCTTGAAATCAAAATGTCATTTATTTCTCAAAAAACCAATATTTGAAACGATTTATTAATATATTTTCCCTTTTTAAAGGAAATGAAACTATAGAGTGTGTTTTTTTGTAATTTGATGTCTGATGTCAAAAAATGTTTCGATTCGACAAAAAGTGAATTTCGACATCAGTCCCGTAACAGCGTATAATAGCCTATAATGAAGATGGAAATAAGAGAACGGAGGAATAACATGGCAAAGACATTTTATATCACGACCCCGATTTATTATCCAAGTGCAAAACTACATATCGGTCACGCGTACACGACGGTGGCTGGAGATGCAATGGCACGGTACAAAAGACTTCAAGGATTCGACGTCCGGTATTTGACAGGTAGCGATGAGCACGGTCAAAAGATCCAGGAAAAAGCAGCAGAAGCAGGTATTTCGGAACAGGCATTCGTCGATGGTGTCGTCGAGCAGATTAAAGTCTTATGGGATCGTCTCGACATCTCGTACGATGATTATATCCGGACGACGGAACCACGTCACAAGAAAGTCGTCGAAAAAGTGTTCGAGACACTTCTTGAATCAGGCGATATCTACCTAGGTGAATACGAAGGATGGTATTCGATTCCGGATGAGACGTACTATACGGAATCACAACTCGTTGACGGAAAGAGCCCCGATAGTGGACACCCAGTCGAACTCGTTCGCGAAGAATGTTACTTCTTCCGGATCAGCAAGTACGCGGACCGTCTGCTTGAGTACTTTGAAGCGAATCCGTCATTTATCTTGCCAGAATCACGTAAACACGAAATGATCAATAACTTCATTAAACCGGGTCTCCAAGACTTAGCGGTCTCACGGACGACATTCAACTGGGGTGTACAAGTCCCATCGAATCCGAAGCACGTCGTCTACGTCTGGATCGATGCGTTGACGAACTATATCTCGTCACTCGGTTATGGTACGGACGATCATGGTAATTTCGATAAGTACTGGCCAGCAGATGTTCATCTCGTCGGAAAAGAAATCGTTCGTTTCCACACGATCATTTGGCCGGCACTCTTGATGGCACTTGATCTCCCATTACCGAAGAAAGTCTTCGCACACGGTTGGTTGTTGATGAAAGACGGAAAAATGTCGAAATCAAAAGGGAACGTCGTTGATCCGATCCCATTGACGGATCGTTACGGTCTTGACGCCCTTCGTTATTACTTGTTACGCGAAGTTCCATTCGGTTCAGATGGTATGTTCACACCTGAAGCATTCGTTGAGCGGATGAACTACGATTTAGCAAACGACCTTGGGAACTTACTCAACCGAACGATCGCGATGGTCACGAAATACTTTGACGGTGAGATCCCAGCCTATACAGGCAATGTGACACCGTTTGATGCGACACTCTCGGATCTTGCAAGAGAAACGGTCACGAAAGTCGAAGCATCGATGGAACACATGGAATTCTCTGTCGTGCTATCGAACATTTGGCAATTAATCAGCCGTGCCAATAAATACATCGATGAGACACAACCGTGGGTTCTTGCAAAAGACGAATCCAAAACGGCGGAACTCGGTTCGGTCATGGTGCATCTCGTCGGCGTCTTACGTCACGTGGCGATCATGTTGCAACCGTTCATGACGCGTTCACCAAAAGAGATCTTCGCGCAACTTGGTCTCTCCGGACAAGCAATGGACTGGGCAGCGCTCGAGAAATTCGCAGACATCACACCAGGAACAAAAGTTGGTACAGCGACACCAATCTTCCCACGTCTCGATGTCAAAGAAGAGGTCGAAGCAATCGTCGACATGATGCATCAAGCTTCTGCAGCACGTGTGGAGGAAGAGGAAGTCGAAGAGGCGGATGAAGACATTCGTCCGGAAACGACGATCGATGTCTTTGATCAAATCGAGTTACGTGTCGGTGAAGTCGTGACGGCTGAAAAGATCAAGAAGGCGAAAAAACTACTGAAGTTACAAGTCGATATGGGCAAAGAAACACGCCAAATCGTCTCTGGTATCGCGCAGTGGTATGAGCCGGAAGACTTAGTCGGACGTAAGGTCATCGTCGTAGCGAACTTAAAACCGGTCACGTTACGTGGCGAACTCTCCCAAGGAATGGTCCTTGCTGCTGAAAAAGCAGGAAAACTTGAACTCGCGACGGTCCCATCAACGATGGCAAACGGCGCAAGCGTAAAATAAAACCGATGCCTGTGGACTTCATGTCACAGGCATTTTTTTAAAGAAGGAGTCGAATAAGATATGTTAATCGATACACACACTCACTTGAATGCAGATCAATTCGCGGAAGACGTTCATGAAACGATCGAGCGGGCACGTGCAAACGGCGTTTCACCGATGATCGTCGTCGGATTTGATCATAAGACAATCGACCGCGCGATGGAACTCGTCGAAGCGTACGATGATCTTTATGCTGTCATCGGATGGCATCCCGTTGACTCGATTGATTTTGATGAGGAAGCCTATCAAAAGGTCGAACGATTGATGGATCATGAAAAAGTCGTTGCGCTTGGAGAAATCGGACTCGACTACCACTGGGATACGTCACCGAAAGACGTCCAACAGGAAGCTTTCCGCAAACAGATCCGTCTCGCGAAGCAGAAGAAAAAACCGATCGTCATCCATAACCGGGAAGCGACAGAAGATACGTTACGTATTCTCGAAGAAGAGGATGCAAAAGAAGTCGGTGGTATTTTGCATAGCTACAGTATGAGTGCTGAATTGTTACCGCGTTGCCTAGCGATGAACTTCTATATTTCACTTGGCGGACCTGTTACGTTCAAAAACGCGAAAATGCCAAAACGTGTTGCACAGGAAGTACCGCTCGATCGTTTACTCGTTGAGACGGACTGTCCATATCTGACACCAACACCACACCGCGGTAAACGCAACGAGCCGGCTTACGTTCGGTTCGTCGCTGAAGAAATTGCGCAGCTCCGTGGCATGATGTATGCCGATGTGGAAGCAGCAACGACGGAAAATGCAAAACGGGTCTTCCGTTTGCCATGATGCGTTCGTTGACGTTCATTACAATCGGGTGCAGCCTACTACTTGCGACTGCACTCGTCTATGGGATGATGGATCATCCACAAACCGTGACTGTTTTGATTGATGGACAAGAGCAGCAGGTGAAGACAACGGCTGATTCCGTTTATGGCGTTCTCAAAGAAGCCGGCATTACGACGCGTGACAATGATGTGATTGAACCGGCTCTTAGTGCCGACCTGCCGAAAAAACGATTAATCGTCATTCAGCGGGCAAAAGAAATCACATTGATCATGGGCTACGGTGAGTCCCGTCGCGTCCGGACGCAGGCGCGTCAAGTAAAGGATCTACTTGCAGAACGCGGTATCAAGAAAGCCGACACGGATGATATCTATCCGTCTTCTGACGCTGTATTGACGAGTGGTATGACGGTACGGTACCGCGAAGCTTTTCCCGTTGATCTCGTCGTCGGGGGAAAAGCCCGACAACTCTACACGTATGAAACGACGGTCCGCGAATTGTTAGAACGGGAAGGAATCCGTCTTCAAAAGGAAGATCGGGTCGCTCCAAATCCCGATACCCGCGTGACGGAAGGGACGTTGATTACGGTCAACACCACACGTCGTGCGACGTTGACACAGGATCAACTCGTTCCGTTTGAGATCGAAGAAGTCGAGGATCCGACCTTACCGGAAGGCGAGCAACTGGTGACGACATCAGGTCGTCCGGGTGTCCGAACGAAAAAGTATCAATTGACGTTAGCTGACGGTCTTAGTAAAGAGAAAAAACTGATTGATGACCAAGTGACACGGACGCCGATCAAACAAGTCGTCAAAGTCGGGACAAAACCGATTGAGACACCAATCGAAGCGCCCGTCTTCAACGAAAAACAAGCGACCAATCCGCTAACTGAAACACCGAAAGCCGATGCGGATCTTGATTTTGAGAGTGCGAAGAGCTTGATTGTCGAAGCGACGGCATATACGAACGACCCAGCTTCGAACGGCAGTCGTTTGTACAATGGTCGTGCCTTGACAGCGACCGGGTATGACGTGACCGATACGATCACCTATCAAGGTTTGCCGATCATCGCGGTTGATCCGAAGGTCATTCCGCTTGGCACGAAGGTCTACGTCGAAGGGATTGGTCTTGCGATCGCTCTCGATACAGGTGGTGCCATTAAAGGCAATAAGATTGATATTTTAGTCGATGGCGAACAAAAAGCAAAGACGTTCGGTCGAAAACAACTGCAAGTCTGGGTCATTCCTAGTGCAACGGAAGCGGACACGTGACGCTTCCTTGTTTTTTTCGTGGAAACAGGTACAATTACGAGAGTGTTTGAAGAAGGTGGAGAGATCATGCGGAAACGCTTAAAAGAAGTCATCGTCGTCGAAGGACGAGATGATACGACACGATTACAAGAAGTCTTTGATGTCGATACAATTGAAACGAACGGTTCAGCCGTTAATGAACAGACGATGCAACGCATTGAGAAGGCCCTCGAACGACGCGGTGTCATCATTTTCACGGATCCTGATTTTCCAGGAGATCGTATCCGTGCCCGAATCAATGAACGTGTACCAGGCTGTAAACATGCCTATCTTCCGCGTGCTCAAGCAAAAGATAAACGCGGTAAGATTGGTGTTGAACATGCCTCACCTGCCGCAATCGAAGAGGCGCTCGCTGCTGTCTATGAGACGGAAGAAGCACCGGTTGCCGAAGTGACACGTGAGATGATTCTGGCAGCTGATTTGATTGGTGGACCAGCAGCCTCGATCCGTCGTCGTCGTCTCGGTCAGATTCTTGCGATTGGTGAACCGAATGCCAAACAACTCGTCAAACGTGTCGCATCGATCCGGATCACGCTGGCGGAATGGGAAGCAGCGTTGAAACAATTAGAGGAGGAAGAAGTTTGAAAGACATTGCTACATTGCACCGGACGAAAGAAATTTTAGCGAAACATGGCTTTTCGTTTAAAAAATCGTTAGGGCAAAACTTTTTAATCGATTTAAATGTATTAGGAAACATCGTCGGAGCAGCTGGATTAACGCCTGAGAGTGGTGTACTCGAGATCGGACCAGGAATCGGCTCATTGACGGAACAATCGGCGAAACAGGCGAAAAAAGTCGTTGCTCTTGAAATCGATCAACGATTGTTACCGATTCTTGATGATACACTTGCACCATATCCCCATACGAAGGTCATTCACGGTGATGCTCTTGAACTCGATCTTTCGACGATCGTTGCTGAAGAATTCACGCAAGAAGGCATCACCGACATTGCCGTTGTCGCGAACCTCCCGTATTATGTCACGACACCGATTATCATGCGGATCCTTGAAGCGAAAGCACCGTTTCGGACGCTCGTCATGATGATTCAAAAGGAAGTCGCTGAACGAATCGGTGCAAAACCAGGCACGAAAGCATATGGGTCTCTATCGATTGCGATTCAATACTATGCGGAAGCTGAAGTCTGCTTCACGGTCCCCAAACAAGTCTTCATTCCAGCGCCAAACGTCGATTCAGCAGTCATCCGTTTGAACATTCGAAAAGAGCCAGCGGTACAGACACAGGATGAGGCACTCTTCTTTGAAATCGTCCGAGCAAGTTTTGCACAACGTCGGAAAACGATTTTAAACAACTTGACGACACACTTCGGGAAAACGGAAAAAGCGGCGGTCGAAGCGGCGTTATTAGAAGCTGGAATCGAACCGCGTCGTCGCGGAGAAACGCTCAGCCTGAAGGAATTCGCACAGTTAGCGGATGCACTTTTGCCAATTAAAAAACGTTGACGGATACGAGTAGAACAGATATAATATTTCCCCTTTCTAATATTTATTTAATATGCTATAATAAATATTAGTGAGGTGAAGCGTATGCCAAAGACGTTGAACGAAATCAGACATGTTTTCGAAACACATGTTGGTGAAAGACTGACGCTAAAAGTAAGCGGCGGTCGTAAAAAGGTCGTAACCCGAATCGGAACGCTCGTTGAGACGTATCCTTCGGTGTTTGTAGTCAAGCTAGACGCAGAGCGCCACAATGTCGAGCGAGTTTCTTATAGCTACGCCGACGTGCTAACAGACTCCGTACAAATCGAATTTGCGAATTCGTAAACTTACCTTCCGAAGCGGACAAAATGTTCGCTTCTTTTTTTGTGGAAAGGTTGATACAATTCCTACAGGAAACGAACTAGAGGAGGAACGGCACGATGACGATTATTGTAAAGGCTCCAGCCAAGATCAACCTAGTCCTGGATGCGACGGCAAAGCGCCCGGACGGCTATCACGATGTACATATGGTGATGACGACAGTCGATTTGGCAGACCGTCTAGAATTGACGGAGCTGCCGTCAGGAGAAATTCGAATGAATGCCCAGCATGCTTACGTTCCGAACGACGAACGTAATCTTGCTTATAAAGCAGCAGCGATCTTAAAAGAAAAATACGACGTCAAGACAGGAGTAGAGATCTTCTTAGAGAAACACATTCCAGTTGCAGCCGGACTCGCTGGTGGATCCAGTGACGCGGCAGCGACGTTACGCGGATTAAATGAGTTGTGGCAACTCGGTTTGACGCTTGAAGAGTTGGCGGAAGTCGGCGCAGCAGTAGGCTCTGACGTCCCGTTTTGTGTCATGGGTGGAACAGCGATTGCAACGGGTCGCGGAGAGAAGCTAGAAAAACTTGTCTCACCACCCCCATGCTGGGTTGTTCTTGCCAAGCCGACGATCGGTGTTTCAACAGCTGACGTCTATGGTGCCCTCGACTTGAACACGGCAAAACGTCCGAACGTCGAAGCAATGATTGATGCGGTGAAGGCGCAAGATTTCCAAGCCATCTGCCAATCACTCGGTAATGTACTCGAAGCGGTCACGTTGCCGATGCACCCAGAAGTCGAGCAAATTAAGGAATTCATGGCAAGTTGTGGCGCAGAAGGCGTCTTAATGAGCGGAAGTGGTCCGACGGTCTTTGCTCTAACGGAGCATGAAAATCGGGCACAGCGTCTCTATAATGGATTACGCGGCTTTTGTAACGAAGTCTACGTCGTTCGTCTTTTAGGCGAAAACCATTGATAATATCCGTATGAAAATGATATATTCACTATTGAATATTCGGAATTACGGAGAGGTGGAACGAAACAAATGAAAATTCGGAGAAGTGGTCGATTGGTCGACATGACGCGGTACTTGCTTGACCATCCCCATCATCTCGTCTCATTGACGATTTTTGCAGAACGTTATAAATCGGCGAAATCGTCGATCAGTGAAGATTTAGATATCGTCAGCGAGATGTTAGAACATGAGGGAACAGGTCGTCTCGTTACAGTACCTGGTGCTGCGGGTGGCGTCATGTTCATTCCGACGTGGAGCAGTAAGAAGGCGTTACCGTTCATCGATGATCTATGTGAACGTGTCGCTCGTCCAGACCGACTGTTACCGGGGGGATACCTTTATTTGACGGACTTACTTGGAGATCCGAAGATGGTCAAACAAATGGGACAAGTGTTTGCATCTGTCTTTAGCCAAAAGAAAGTCGATGTCGTCATGACGATCGCAACGAAGGGGATTCCACTTGCTTATGCAGTCGCTGAGCAACTTGGTGTACCGTTCGTCATCGTGCGTTCAGATAGTCGCGTTACGGAAGGATCAACGGTCAGCATCAACTATGTCTCGGGTTCTTCAAAAGCGATCCGGACGATGGCACTCGCGCGTCGAAGCTTACCACGTGGAGCGAATGTCTTATTAATTGATGACTTCATGAAAGCCGGCGGAACGATTCGCGGAATGATGAGTCTCTTAAGCGAGTTTGAAGCAAAGGTCGCAGGTGTTGGTGTTTTAATCGAGGCAGAGGGTGCTGAGAAGAAGATGGTCAACGAATACGTCAGCTTAATGAAATTAGCGGACGTCGACGTCGATCTTGGTCAAATCCAAGTTAAGCGTGGAAACGTCGACCACTATTTCTCAGAAGCTGAGACTACCTGAAATTGACAGCCGCATGGATTGTAACTATACTGTAATTATCAAACTTTTGGAAATTATGCGTAAAAAGATTGGGAAAGACTAAACCTTTGTTTGTTTTAAGCCGTAAGTAGAAGTAGACAACGAAGAGTTGTGACAACGGTTAAAGGGGTGCGGACAAAATGAACGTTACGAACGTTAAAATTCGTCGCGTCGTAGCAGAGGGTCGAATGAAAGCACTTGCCTCTATTACGCTCGACCACGAATTCGTGGTACATGATTTGCGTGTCATCGAAGGGAACAGTGGTCTCTTCGTCGCCATGCCAAGCAAACGAACGCAAGAAGGTATCTTCCGGGATGTCGCTCATCCAATCAATGCATTAATGCGAAAAAAGGTCGAAGATTCAGTACTCGAAGCCTATGCGGCACGTGAGGATCAAGAAGAAGGCATCGGTTACGAAGTCTCTTCTGCCCAAACGGCAGATCAAGCATAAGAAAAAGACAGGTTTTCTCTTCTTGGGAAAACCTGTCTTTTTTCTCGATTTTTCATCGATTCTGCTTCGACCCATCATTGAATAACGATGCTATTTTCGTTATAGTTGGAACGAGTGTACTATTTCAGAACGAAATCAACACTAATTTACGTGGAGGAGCGACAAGGATGAATCATTTCGCGGTAATTCTAGCAGCGGGTAAAGGAACTCGGATGAAATCGAAGCTTTACAAAGTACTTCACCCAGTCGCTGGGAAACCTATGGTACAGCACGTCGTCGATCAATTAGCGACGCTCGGCGTCAAGCGACAGGTCGTCATCGTCGGTCACGGTGCGGAATCCGTCAAAGAAGTGCTTGGCACATCGGTGGAATACGCACTTCAAAGTGAGCAGCTTGGCACAGGACATGCTGTTCAAATGGCAGAACCCGTACTCGGGAACGAACAGGGAGCAACGCTCGTCGTCTGTGGCGATACACCACTCTTGACGAGTGACACACTGGCTTCATTGTTACAACATCATGCGGAGACAAACGCAAAAGTGACCGTCTTGACGGCACTCGCTGACGATCCGACAGGTTACGGACGTATCGTTCGTAGCGAAGACGGAAACGTCTCGAAAATCGTCGAGCATAAGGATGCGAATGCAGAAGAGCTCGCGATTCGTGAAATCAATACCGGTACGTATGTATTCGATAATGAGATGTTGTTCGCGACGCTGAAGCAGGTTAAGAACGATAATGCGCAAGGTGAGTATTACTTACCAGACGTGATTGAGATTGCAAAGGCAGCAGGCGAGACGATCGCAGCATATGCGGCACCTACGTTCGAAGAGACGATTGGTGTCAATGACCGCGTCGCACTTGCACAAGCAGAAACGTCGATGCGCAAGCGAACGAATGAGTACTGGATGCGTCAAGGTGTCACGTTCGTTGATCCGTCTTCGACGTACATCGGACCAGACGTCACGATTGGTTCAGATACTGTTCTCTACCCTGGTACGCAGTTGCTCGGTCAGACGTTCATTGGTTCAGAATGTACGATTGGTCCGAACTCGGATATCCGTAACAGTGAAGTGGCAGATGGCGCCATTGTTCGTCAATCCGTCGTCACGGATAGTAAGATTGGTCCAGCGGCACAAGTCGGTCCATTTGCGCATTTACGTCAACAAGCGGTTCTCGGTGCGAACACACGCGTCGGAAACTTCGTTGAGATCAAGAAATCAACATTTGGCGAAGGTAGTAAATCAGCCCACTTGAGCTATGTCGGAGATGCAACAATCGGAGAGAACGTCAACCTCGGTTGTGGATCGATCACGGTCAACTATGATGGAAAAAATAAATTCCAGACGATCATTGAGGACGATGCCTTCATCGGCTGTAACGTCAACTTGATTGCACCGGTCACGGTCGGCAAGAATGCCCTTGTTGCTGCCGGATCAACCGTCACAGACGATGTGCCGGAAAACGGTCTCGCGATCGCACGGGAACGTCAAACGACGAAACCCGATTATCGTTAATTCATTACTTGTCGCTCTACTCGTCTAAACCCAAACAAATGGAGGCCACCTACACATGTCTACTGTCTTAGAACATGAAATTCGTATTTTCGCACTCAACTCGAACAAACCACTGGCAGAGGAAATCGCTAAAGTCATCGGAATCCCGGTGAGCGAAAGTTCAGTCAAACACTTCAGTGATGGCGAAATTTCGATGAACATCGAAGAAAGTGTCCGAGGGGATGATATTTACATCGTTCAATCGACAAGCCAACCAGTCAACGAAAACCTGATGGAACTTCTCATCATGATCGATGCACTGAAACGGGCGTCTGCACGGACGATCAACGTCGTCATTCCGTATTACGGTTATGCGCGTCAAGATCGCAAAGCACGTTCACGTGAGCCAATCACGGCGAAACTCGTTGCGAATTTGCTTGAAGTAGCAGGGGCGACACGCGTCGTGACGATGGATCTCCATGCAGCACAAATCCAAGGGTTCTTCGATATTCCAGTAGATCAATTGATGGGTGTACCGCTTCTCGCTTCATACTTCGAGAAAAAGAACATCGATCCAAACGAACTCGTCATCGTTTCTCCAGACCATGGCGGTGTCACACGGGCACGTAAATTAGCAGAGCAATTAAAAGCACCAATCGCGATCATCGACAAACGCCGTCCGAAACCGAACGTCGCAGAAGTCATGAACATCGTTGGTCAAGTCGATGGCAAGATTGCCATCATCATCGATGACATCATCGATACAGCGGGTACGATCACACTTGCAGCGAACGCTTTGATCGAAAACGGAGCGAAACAAGTCTATGCATGTTGTACACACCCAGTTCTTTCAGGTCCGGCAATGGAACGGATCGAGAACTCAGCGATCGAAGAACTCGTTGTCTTGAACACGATCGATTTAACAAAACGCGAATGTGCAAGCAAAATCAAACAAATCTCTGTGGCACGCTTGCTTGCAGAAGCAATCATCCGTGTACACGAACAGAAATCTATCAGCCCGCTCTTCAGCTGATTGCTTGATGCATACGAACGATGTGGTCCGGTTTATTGAAATCGGACCCCTTGTTCGTTTACTTTTTTAAACAGAAATGAGGAATCGGTATGAAATGTATCGTCGGATTAGGGAATCCTGGCGCGAAGTATGCGAATACGCGCCACAACATCGGTTTTCTTGCGATCGATGCCTTAGCGGAGAAACACGGGATCACGCTTTCAGAATCGAAGTTTAAAGCCCTCTTCGGAACGGGAATGATAAATGGAGAACGTGTCGTGCTCGTCAAGCCATTGACGTATATGAATTTATCAGGTGAAGCGGTACGACCGTTACTTGATTTCTATAAGATCGCGGTCGAGGATGTGCTCGTCATCTATGATGATCTGGATTTACCACTTGAGAAATTGCGCTTGCGTTCGAAAGGCAGTGCAGGCGGTCATAACGGCGTCAAGTCGTTGATCCAGCACCTCGGTACGCAGGAAATCAAGCGTCTTAAACTCGGTGTTGGTCGACCACCGGCACCCATCCAAGTCATCGACTGGGTATTAATGAATTTTTCGAAGGCGGAACAAGGAAGTCTGCAACACGTACTCAATGCGTCTGTCGATGTAGCGACGGACTTTATAGACACCCCGTTTCTCGCTTTGATGAATCGGTATAACTGAACGCAACGCTTTGGGGGTTCCAAAGCGTTTTTGCTGTCGTGTTTTAGGAGGAAGAAGATGAAACAATTACAAGAACTCTTACTAGCGATTCCTGAAATCAAGACGGTTCGGGAACGTTTCCGGGACGGTGTCAACGCTCAGTTGATCACCGGTCTGATGAACAGTGGAAAGGCATTGTTCGTAGCCGGGATTTATCAGGAGACGAAACGTCGATTCGTACTCGTGACACATAATATGTTCCAAGCACAAAAACTGTACGATGATTTGATTGAACTCGTACCGGAAGAAGACGTCATGCTCTATCCGGTCGATGAGACGTTAGCAGCAGAACTTTCTTATGGCGCAAGTCCAGAACTGCGGGCGACGCGGATTGAGACTCGTCATCGTTTACTGACGACGGACGACGGAATTTTGATCATTCCGCTCGTCGGTTTACGTCGATATGTTCCGGATGCAGAGACGTTCTTGTCACACGTCAAACAGGTGAAGCCGGGCGACATCTTATCGATTCCGGACTTCGTCCAAGATTTAGTTGATGCGGGGTACGAACGGACAGCGACCGTGACGACACCAGGTGAGTTTGCCGTTCGCGGGAGTATCATCGATATTTATCCGCTTACGGTCGAACGCCCATACCGGCTCGATCTATTCGACGAGGAAGTCGACTCGATCTATACATTCGATGCGGAGACCCAGCGTTCGCTTGGCGTCGTCGCAGAAGCATGTTTGATGCCAGCAGCGGAACACTTCGCGACCAAGGATCAGTTAAAGGAGGCTGGCGAAAAAGTCCGTCGTCTTTATGAGGTGACGAAAGAGTGCGTCCAAAGTACGGAAGTCCTCGCGGCACTCGAAGAGGGGATCGCTTACGACGTCGAGTTGTTAGAAAACGGCGATCGTCCGAAACAGTTCGCGAAGTATGCACCAATCCTCTACACGTCGACGTTACGTCAAGACGTGGCGGGCAGCGTCTTGATCGTCGATGAAGTCGCGCGGGTTGAAGAAGCGGCAGAAGTCCAGGATGCAGAGGAAGCAGAATGGATGGCGTCGCTCATCGAACGCGGACAAAGCGTCAGTGATTACGTCCTGTCCGTTCCGATGACACATGTCTTTGAAGGACAACCCTTGTTGTACCTCTCGCTCCTTCCGACTCGTCGGAGCGGTGTACCGGAAAGTGCGGCAATCCATTTCAGCATCAAACCGATTGCGCCGTTCCATGGTCAGATGGAACGCCTGAAGCAAGAAGTCGAGCGATATCGTCGCGCTGACATGTGGATGGTCTTCTTAGCGAGCAACCGAGAACGTGCCGAGCGGATGCGCCAGACGTTATCCGATTATGGGGTTGAAGCCTCGATCGTAACAAAAGAAGGCATCACTCGTGGTCAACCCGCGATTCTGATCGGCGGAATCCATGGTGGATTCGAGATGACGAATGCGCGTCTCGTCGTCATCACGGAAGAAGAGGTCTTCAAGCAACCGGCGCGTCGCCGGAAGCAAACGACGAAGCTGACGAACGCTGAACGGATCAAGAGTTACCAAGAATTGAAGACAGGCGATTACGTCGTCCATATTCATCACGGGATTGGGCGGTACCATGGAATCAAGACGATTGATGTAGCCGGTAATCATCAGGATTATCTCCATCTCGTCTACGCGGGAGAGGACTCGTTGTATGTTCCTGTCGATCAGATCGACTTGATTCAAAAGTACGTCGGCGCTGAAGGAAAAGAGCCGAAGATCTATAAACTCGGTGGAACGGAATGGAAAAAGGTCAAAGCGAAGGTCCAAAAATCGGTCGAGGATATCGCTGACGAGTTAATCAAGCTTTATGCGGCTCGCGAGGCTGCCGTCGGTTTTGCGTTCCCAGAGGATGACGATAACATGCAAGCATTCGAGGCTTCGTTCCCGTATGAGGAAACGGTCGATCAATTGCGATCGATCGCTGAGATCAAGAAGGATATGGAACGTCCGCGTCCGATGGATCGTCTATTATGTGGCGACGTCGGATACGGGAAAACAGAAGTTGCGATTCGTGCAGCCTTTAAAGCAGTCATGTCTGGAAAACAAGTGGCGTTGCTCGTACCGACGACCGTCCTTGCACAGCAACACTACGAAACGATGCTTGAACGATTCAGTGAATGGCCGATTCGAGTGTCGGTCATGAGCCGGTTCCGTTCGCCGGCAGAATTGAAGGCAACGAAACAAGGGTTAAAAGAGGGAACAATCGATGTCGTTGTCGGAACACACCGTGTGCTGTCGAAAGACGTCCAATTCGCTGATATCGGATTGTTGATCATTGATGAAGAGCAACGATTCGGTGTTAAACACAAAGAACGTCTGAAACAGTTGAAGACAAACGTCGATGTCTTGACGTTGACAGCGACACCGATTCCGCGGACATTGCACATGTCGATGATCGGAATCCGTGATCTCTCCGTCCTTGAGACACCACCGGAAAACCGTTATCCGGTTCAGACATACGTCATGGAATACGACGGAATCGTCATGCGGGAAGCACTCGAACGGGAACTCGGACGTGGTGGACAAGCGTTCTTCCTCTACAACCGTGTCGAGGGCATCGAGCGAAAGGCAGAAGAGATTCGCGCCCTCGTACCGGAAGCACGAATTGTTACGGCTCACGGTCGAATGACGGAAACCGAACTCGAAAGTCAGCTAATCGCCTTCTTCGAAGGAGATGCCGACGTCCTTGTCAGTACGACGATCATTGAGACGGGGATTGATATCCCGAATGTCAATACGTTGATCGTTCATGACGCCGATCAAATGGGCTTATCACAGCTTTATCAATTACGTGGTCGTGTCGGTCGTTCAAGTCGCGTTGCCTACTCGTACTTTACGTACCGTCCACAAAAACGATTGACGGAAGTGGCAGAAAGTCGTCTGCAGGCGATCAAGGAGTTCACGGAGCTCGGGAGCGGTTTTAAAATCGCAATGCGTGACTTGTCGATTCGCGGTGCCGGGAACTTACTCGGTTCGCAACAATCTGGATTCATCGATTCTGTTGGTTTCGATCTCTATTCGCAGATGCTTGCAGAAGCAGTCGAGGAGCGGAAAGAACGGATGAAAGGTAAAAAACGCATCCAGAAATTCGTTCCTGAGTTCACATTCAGCCTTGATGCCTATATTCCATCGCACTACATGACAGACTCCGAACTGAAAATCGAGTTCTACAAACGCTTGAAATATGTCGATACTGTCGATAGTCTCGAGCAGCTCGAAACGGAAATGCTTGAACGATTCGGTGAGTTTCCGGATGAGGTCGCGCGTTTGATCCAATTGACACGGATGCGGATTTTTGCGGAACGAGCGCGTGTCGAACGCGTCAAACAAACCGATCCGAAAATCGAGATCGTCTTGTCGCTTCAAGCAACACAGCAGCTTGACGTGGCGGACTTCGTTAAATGGACTGTTCCACTGGGACGTGGTCTTGGAATGGGACAACAAGAGCAGAAACTCGTCTTAACCCTCAACCGCAACAAACAGTCGACGCAACAGATGACGATGCAGGCAGAACAATTATTGGCGGAACTTGATCGCCGGCTCGTTGCGCGATGAATAGACGAACGATTGCGCAAGGCGCAGCACTGCTTGCGATCTCTAGTTATATCTCAAAATTGCTCAGCTTCTTTTACCGGATTCCGTATCAGAACCTCGCTGGTGATTTCGGATTGTACGTCTACCAGACCGTCTATCCATTATTTGCGATTGCGGCAGCGCTCGGCATTTATGCGCTGCCTGTCATCGTGGCGAAGTTGACGCTTCACCACCCGGATGAGAAACGAGAAGTTCTCTGGTCGATTTTTTATGTCTTACTTGCCATGACCGTCTTTTTCGGTCTGCTCGGATGGTGGATCGCCCCGACGCTCGCTGGGTGGTTCGGGGATGCAAAACTGGTTGTGCCCCTGCGTGCGGTAACATGTACGTTTTATTTACTACCCGTGATTGCTGTTCTACGAGGAATGTTCCAAGCAGATCTTGAGATGCGACCGACGGCTGTATCCCAAGTCTCTGAAAATGCCGTCCGTGTTGGACTATTGTTGCTTGTGACGTATATCGGTGTCTCGATGCAAGCGGACCCCTACTGGATTGGTGCGAGCGCTCATTTAACGGCGATTGGCGGCAGCATCGTTTCGTTATTCGTCTTGTTACGCTTTGCGAAAGGAAAAATCGGTCGTCCGGTATTTTCGAGTATTCATATAAGACGTGTCGGAAAAGTGCTCGTGACAAGCGGTGTAGCGGTTAGTATCGCGTCACTTGCCTTGTTGCTGATGCAATTGATTGATGGATTAACGTTCGTCAATCTACTTGGCAATACGACGGAGACAAAAATCGAAAAAGGAATACTCGACCGTGGGTATCCGTTACTGCAATTCGCGATTCTGTTTGCGACGTCGATGAGTCTTGCGAGTGTGCCAGCCTTGTCGACCGCATACCGGAAACACGATCCACAGATGGTGCGTCAACAACTCGAGACATTACTCCGTTCCGGTTTATTGATTGCCGCTGCAGCGACAATCGGACTAATGGGTGTGATGCGTCCGCTCAATATTGCGTTATATCAAGATGACCAGGGAACAGCAGGGTTGATTTGGCTCGCGGCGACGGCATTTGCCGCATCGATCGCGATGATGATCGTCTCTTGTCTCCAGTCGGTTGATGCTGAAAAATATGCGCTCATCGGTGTTCTTATCGGATTAGGGGCGAAGCTTACTCTGAACCTCTATTTCATTCCCCGATATGGTATGATCGGGGCGGGTATGGCGACATTTGGCGGTTTTGCCGTCATGGCGGCAGCACAATGGATTTTATTGAACCGGAAGTTCGGTCGTGTATCAGCAGGAAACGCCTTTTATCGAAGACTGGTCTTACCTGTGCTTACCATGGGTGTGTTTCTGTATCTGATCGAGACGTTTTTCCAGCTGTTTGAGCTTGAGACACGAATCGGTGCGGCACTCGAAGTCGGCGTTCTTGTCGTCGGTGGTGCCATCATTTATGGCAGTATGGCGTTACGCTTTCGTGCCTTATCAGAACAAGAGTGGGCGTTATTGCCTTTAGGAGATAAGTTATATCAGATGTACCAACGTAGGAGGAGCATATGACACACCGAATTACGATCGTCGGTCTTGGCGTCGGCGAACTCGAACAATTGCCGTTTGGCATCTATCGATTACTAAAAAACACGACACAACCTATTTATTTGCGGACAGTGGATCATCCAGTCGTTTCAGAACTTGCAGCAGAGGGAATGAAATTTACATCATTTGACTCAGTTTACGAACGACATAGTCGGTTTGAAGACGTATATACAGAAATCGTCGAGGAATTGCTTCGTCTTTCTGAAACGACGGATATCATCTATGCCGTTCCAGGACATCCATTAGTCGCTGAGAGTACCGTGCAACAGTTGTTGCAACGGACAGACAATGTCGATGTCGTAGGGGGACAAAGTTTTCTCGATCCGATGTTCGCTGCACTTGGTGTGGATCCGATTGAAGGATTCCAGTTACTTGATGCAACGGCATTTGCCGTCGATGAAGCACAGATTCGTCAACATCTACTGATTGGTCAAGTCTATGACGCGCTCGTCGCTGGCGACTTAAAAGTCCAGTTGATGGAACGTTATCCGGACGAACATCTCGTCACTCTTGTCACAGCAGCAGGTACGAGTCAGCAAACCGTCCAAAACGTACCGTTGTATGAACTCGATCATGTGACGACGCTCAGTAACTTAACGACGGTCTATGTACCACCGGTTACGGATGAGCAGACGTTGAATCGTGACTTCGCGACCTTAAAAGAGATTATCGCTCGTTTACGCGGTGAAGGTGGTTGTCCGTGGGATCAAGAGCAGACACATGAGTCCTTAAAACGACATTTAATCGAAGAATCTTACGAATTACTGGAAGCAATCGACCTTCAGGACGATAACTTAATGATAGAAGAGCTAGGAGATGTCCTCTTACAGGTCATGCTCCATGCACAAATTGGTCTAGATGAAGGGTATTTTGATATTCGGGACGTCATCGGAAGCGTCAGTGATAAGATGATTCGTCGCCATCCGCATGTCTTCGGGGAAACGACTGTTGATTCTTCAGCAGACGTCGTTTCGAACTGGCAAGACATCAAAGCACAAGAAAAACCGGAGCGGACTTCTTTGCTTGATGGTGTGACAAAAGGAGCACCTGCTTTGATGCGCGCAGAAGACATTCAAAAGAAAGTGGCGAAAGTCGGTTTCGAGTGGGAAGATGTCGAGGGGGCACTTGAAAAAGTGATCGAAGAGTTACGTGAATTGAAAGAAGCAGCCCCAGAAGAACGACTCGGAGAATTTGGAGATGTCCTGTTCTCGATAACACTCGTCGGAAAATACCTCGGTCTATCGGCAGAAGAAGGATTACAACGAACGAATGATAAATTTATTCGCCGTTTTACACGGATGGAACAACTAGCGGATCGACCGCTCGTTGAGATGACGCTTGAAGAGCAAGATTCACTCTGGCATCAAGCGAAGCAGGAGGAACAGTCATGAGACTTGATAAATTTTTAAAAGTATCGCGTCTGATTAAACGACGGACGCTTGCGAAAGAAGTCGCCGATCAAGGTCGGATTACGATCAATGGTAATGTAGCGAAAGCAAGTAGCACGGTAGCAGCAGGTGATGAGATGACGATTCGGTTCGGAAATAAGATCGTGACAGTTGCGATTTCAAGCATTAAAGAACATGCGAAAAAAGAA
The DNA here is from genome assembly GCF_002377745.1 of Exiguobacterium sp. UBA3491. Lineage (NCBI taxonomy): Bacteria > Bacillati > Bacillota > Bacilli > Caryophanales > Exiguobacterium > Exiguobacterium sp. UBA3491. The sequence goes on along the minus strand of NZ_DFQK01000011.1, from coordinate 4,851 downwards.
GAAGCATCAGATATGTATGAAATCATCCGTGAAGAAAAGGTGAATTCCGAAGAATCGATGTAATTTACCGGAAAAAGGAAGTATACTAAAGAGTGTCAGGGATGACCACTCAGAAAGAGGAGGGATGATATGCCAACACCGCTCGAATCAGGGCGTCAAACGCCAAAGATCAAGCCGCTCAATGACCGTAAGAAGCAATTGAGTCAGAATGCTATTGAAAACCGTCGACGTCTCAAAAATCGCTTTTTCTTGTGTCTGACCGTCTTTTTGCTCATCTTTTCCCTCATGGGGTGGTCATACATGGAAAAACGGCAATTGATCGCAGAACAAAAGCAGTCATTTCAAGTAGCTGAACAGGAGCAGACGAAAGCAAAAAAAGAGACTGCTCGTCTGAAAGAAGAAATCAATCGTCTCAATGATAAAGAATATGTGGCGAACTTAGCCCGGAGTGAGTTGCTCTATTCGAAAAAAGGGGAAACGATCTTCTACTTTTCACCTGAAGACTAATTGAAGGTTGCCGATTGATTGAAAAAAGAATGAATCACTCGTATAATAAGAAACGAATCAACTAAAAAGGAGCAATACAATTTATGTCGATTGAAGTAGGCAGCAAAGTGCAAGGGAAAGTAACAGGCATCACGAATTTTGGAGCGTTCGTTGAGTTACCAACAGGGAAAACTGGTCTTGTTCACATTAGTGAAGTGGCAGATTCTTATGTTAAGGACATCAATGATGTATTAACGGTTGGTCAAGAAATCACCGTTAAAGTCTTAAGTGTTGAAAACGATGGTAAGATTGGTCTTTCCATTAAAAAAGCCGTCGATCGTCCAGAAGGTGAACGCCCACGTCCAGCACGTCAGTTCGATCGTGGACCACGTCCAGCAGGACAAGATCGCGGACCACGTTCGTTCGATAACAAAGGACCGCGTGGAGGCGGTAATCGTGGAGGCTTCAACAAAGGTGGCCGTAATACACCACCACCGCGCAAAGAACAATCGTTCGATACGTTGATGTCTAGTTTCCTGAAAGATAGTGAAGATCGTCTTGCTACATTGAAACGTCAAACGGATTCAAAACGTGGCGGGCGCGGCGCAAAACGTCAATAACTTGCTGACCTGTTCTCTATAAGAATAGAGATGGAATGACGCCGTTCATTCCATCTTTTATTTTTTTAAAATTATTTTTATAAAAAGCGTTGACTTTCATTTGACCTGCCCGTATTATAGAAAATGTGCTTAAGACGCACGAGTTAAAAATATGGCGGTGTAGCTCAGCTGGCTAGAGCGTACGGTTCATACCCGTGAGGTCGTGGGTTCGACTCCCTCCGCCGCTACCATATTTTTTTGGCCCGTTGGTCAAGCGGTTAAGACACCGCCCTTTCACGGCGGTAACACGGGTTCGAATCCCGTACGGGTCATTCTCAAAAAGCTATCTCTATTATATAGAGATAGCTTTTTTTAGGTTTTAACGGAAAGGGGTGAAGTCGTAATGGAAGGTGTGCCGTTCGAACCGCTCCTAGTCGGAGTGTCTGGAGGATGTGACTCGATGGTACTCGTCGATCGGTTGTATCGAGAAGGGTATGACATTGCAATTGCACATGTGCATCACGGATTACGAGAAGCATCCGACGAAGAAGCACATTTTATCGAAGACTGGGCAGCAACTCGAAAGATTTCGTTTTTCATGACGCGTTTAGACTGGGCAGGACGTACGAGCTCTCAAGCAGCATGTCGTGAGGAACGGTATGCATTTTTTGAGCGCATCATGGAAGAGACCGGACGCTCGCGTCTTGTTCTCGCCCATCATCAAGATGATCAAATCGAGACGCTACTCATTCAGCTCATTCGTGGAGAAGCACAGGTTGATGGTATTCCTGTCATTCGTCCGTTTGGTAACGGTTGGTTGCATCGACCGTTACTACATGAATCGAAGCAAACATTACTCGAGTATGCGCTGCAACATGAAGTTCCGTGGCGAGAAGATGCGTCAAATGCAGAAACCAATTATTTGCGCAATCAAATCCGGCATACGATTGTTCCAACACTCCGAGAAATGCGTCCAGAGTTTGAACAAGCAACAGCAGCAGCAGCACATGCGCGACAGCAAATCATGCGTGAGCAGGCAACGTTCGTTGCGACCTATCTCGACCGGTGTAAGGAAACAAACGGAATTCCGATCGCACGTATTTTAGAATTACCGACGGATTTACAGCGGCTTGTCTTGCCGACACTAACAGGAGAAACGTTTTCTTCAGAAACGATTCGTCACTTTGTTACATGGCTTCGGGTGGATAAGGGCTCGGACGAAGTGTATTATGGAAACTGGAGGATGCGACGTTCATATGGCTTTTTAATGCAGGATCGTGTGATACGGTCAATGAATGACGATTTACCGTTTCAAGTAGGGGAGAATTTGGGAACGTATCATTATGGTGAACAAATGGTTCGCTTCTCAATCGGAAACCAAGGTATCCCGCTGGACGCGATTGCGTTCCCGTTGACGGTGCGTCCGCCACGTCCAGGAGATCGGATCCAGCTTGCGGTGGGATCGAAAAAAGTCAGTCGAATTCTGATTGACGCTAAGGTTCCGCGTTATCTCCGAAAACAGGTTCCGGTCGTCGTCGATGCAAATGGAGTGATTTTAGCCGTCATTGGACATCGAATTGCAATATTCGGGTCATTTGAACTCCTCGCAAAATCTTATTTAATGATAGAATGGTAATGTAGTGTTTATTATGGAGGAGGAATACCTAGCATGACCTTGATGAACGATATGGAAAAAGTACTGATTTCAGAAGAAGAGATCCAAAATAAAGTGGGCGAACTCGCCGGCGAATTGACAGCGGATTATCACGATCGTTTTCCGTTGCTTGTGTGTGTCTTAAAAGGCGCGATGCCGTTCATGTCTGATCTTGTCAAAAAGATGGATATGCATCTTGAAATGGACTTCATGGACGTTTCAACGTATCACGGTGGGACAACATCAACAGGTGAAGTCAAGATTGAAAAAGATTTGAACACATCGGTAGAAGGACGCGACATCTTGATTGTCGAAGATATCATCGACAGCGGATTAACGCTTGGTTACCTCGTTGACCTCTTCAAGTACCGGAAAGCGAAGTCCGTTAAAATCGTGACATTGCTCGACAAACCGACAGGACGGAAGAATGACTTGCACGCAGATTACAGCGGCTTCGTCATTCCACACGAATTCGTCGTCGGTTATGGTCTGGATTACGAAGAGAAATACCGTAACCTTCCGTATGTAGGTGTCTTGAAACCTGCAGTCTACGGCGGCTAATTATTTTTAATCTCGTCTGTCCCATGATAAGATGAAACCAATTACAAAGCGCGCCCTGTCGCGCCAGGATTCGTATTCATCCACTAGAAAAACGAGATGGATGCGGAGAGGAGGCATAAGATGAACCGAGCAGTGAAGAATACCCTCGTGTTTGGGGTCATTTTTCTAGCTTTGATCTTGTTTCTGCAATACTTGCAGAGTCCAGTGAACAAAAGCAAAGAAATCAATTACACACAGTTTGTCGAGTCTGTTGAAAAAGGTGAAATCAAGACGGCTACCTTCCAATATGAAGGGCAGACGTATAATGTGACAGGAGATTTGCGTGAAAAAGATTCAACGTATGAGACAGTCGTACCGGCTGTTGATACGGAACTAACGGATCTCTATACGCAACTCAGAAGCCAAGGAGTCAAATTGGACTTCAAGGCAGCAGAAACGAATGGTGGTTGGATCGCGTTACTGACGACGATCGTTCCATTCATCATCATCTTCATCCTCTTCTTCTTCTTGATTAATCAAGCACAAGGTGGCGGTGGTGGCGGTCGCGTCATGAACTTCGGGAAATCGAAGGCACGCCTCTATGATACAGAGAAGAAAAAGATTACGTTTGATGATGTAGCCGGTGCAGACGAAGAGAAACAAGAACTCGTCGAAGTCGTCGAATTCTTGAAAGATCCTCGTAAATTCGCGAAACTCGGTGCCCGTATTCCGAAAGGGGTCCTTCTCGTAGGTCCTCCAGGTACAGGTAAGACGTTGCTCGCACGTGCCGCAGCTGGTGAAGCTGGCGTACCATTCTTCTCGATTTCAGGTTCTGACTTCGTTGAGATGTTCGTTGGTGTCGGGGCATCACGTGTCCGTGACTTGTTCGAAAACGCGAAGAAAAATGCACCATGTATCATCTTCATTGATGAAATCGATGCTGTTGGTCGTCAACGGGGCGCAGGTCTCGGTGGTGGACATGATGAGCGTGAGCAAACATTGAACCAACTTCTCGTTGAGATGGATGGATTCAGTGAAAACGAAGGCATCATCATGATCGCAGCAACGAACCGTGCTGATATTCTTGACCCAGCCTTACTCCGTCCAGGTCGTTTTGACCGTCAAAT
>NZ_DFQK01000011.1:0-315 GCF_002377745.1 Exiguobacterium sp. UBA3491 | reverse complement strand
CCAGGTCGTTTTGACCGTCAAATCACGGTTGACCGTCCAGATGTCGTCGGTCGTGAAGCAGTCTTGAAAGTTCACGCGCGGAACAAACCGCTTGATTCAACGGTTGATTTGAAAGCCATCGCACAACGGACGCCTGGATTCTCAGGTGCGGATCTTGAAAACCTTCTAAACGAAGCAGCACTTGTTGCCGCTCGTGCAGATCGTGATAAAGTCTCAATCGTTGACCTCGAAGAAGCAATTGACCGCGTCATTGCTGGACCAGCGAAGAAGAGCCGGATCATCTCGCCGAAAGAGAAAAAGATCGTCGCATGGCAC
>NZ_DFQK01000025.1:41559-42320 GCF_002377745.1 Exiguobacterium sp. UBA3491 | reverse complement strand
TGAACTGCCCCATAAAAGTTGGACATAAAAATCCAACTTTTATGGGGTGTTTTTTATGGTCAAATATACGAAGGCATTTAAGATCAAGGTCGTTGAACGTTATCTGACGGGACGAGACGGATACCAGATTATGGCGGAGGAATTCGGGATACGACCTGAACGAGTCCGTGAGTGGTCGCGTCTTTATGAACGTTGGGGAGAGACGATCTTCGATCCTTCCTATACAACACACTCGCCGGCATTTAAACTGGAGGTATTAAACGACATGGCGACCAACGGACTGTCCTACATAGAGGCAGCCGTAAAATATCGAATTTCCTCCCCGGGGATGATCTCGAACTGGCGATCGACGTATGAACGGGAAGGGACCGCAGGTCTGGTCGCTAGACCGAAAGGACGTGCCCCGATGGCGAGACGCAAGAAGAAAGATTTTGAAGAGATGACAGAAGTCGAGAAGCTCAAGGAGCGGGTCGAGTATCTCGAGATGGAGAACGCTGCGCTAAAAAAATTGAGAGCCTTGGTTCAAGAAGAGAATGCGCGACGAACCGGATCAAGGCGCAAGTAATCGATGAGTTGCGGGCGGTCTATCCCGTTCCGGGACTCCTCCGCGTGCTCGAGATGGCTCGGAGTGTCTACTACTATTGGCGGACGCGCCTGACGGGCGAAGACAAGTACGCGGAAGTGAAGTCGGCTATCCATACCCTCTTCCACGAACATGAGGGACGATGTGGCTATCGTCGCATCCACGCACTTCTCGAACG
>NZ_DFQK01000025.1:21393-41491 GCF_002377745.1 Exiguobacterium sp. UBA3491 | reverse complement strand
AACGTGACTTCAAGGCAACCGGTCTGAACCAGAAATGGGTGACTGACGTCACTGAATTTCACCTATTCGGGGAGAAGCTCTACCTCTCGCCGATGATGGACTTGGGAAACCGTGAAATCATTGCCTATACCCTATCGGACCGCCCTACATACCGATTCGTTGGCGAAATGTTGGACCAGGCAATCGCGAAGCTCGACGGAGAGGCGCGCCCAATCCTTCATTCCGATCAGGGGTGGCATTATCAGTATCGAGCGTTCACTGGTACGCTCCACGAACATGGCATCACGCAAAGCATGTCCCGTAAGGGCAACTGTCTCGACAACGCAGCCATCGAAAGCTTCTTCGCCGTGCTCAAGTCAGAGCTCCTGTATCTCAAGGAGTTTGATGACATGGATCACTTCAAATATGAGCTTGAGCGTTACATCGAGTACTATAACCATCGTCGTATCAAGAGACGACTAAAAAACCTGAGCCCGGTGGAATACCGGACTCAGGTCCTCAAGGTCGCCTGACAAATTATTTATTGTCTAACTTTTTTGGTTCAGTTCACGGCACACGTTCTTTTTTCATGGTCGTTTCAGCGTCAGGACGACGAGTTCTGGATGATTGAACAGACGAAACGGAAACAGGCTGTTCCCGAGACCACGACTGACGATCAGTTCAGTCTGCTGTTCCTGATAGCGGCCTGCCGTCACGGTTGGAAAGAATCCTTGACCAGGCGCATACAGACCTTCCGTAAAAGGTAAGCGGATCTGTCCGCCGTGGGCGTGACCAGATAAGACGAGATCAACGGAACGCTCTGCATACAAGGATTTATATTCCGGACGATGCGCAAGCAGGAGCTGGAACGCATCAGGCGATACGTCTTGCAGTGCTTGATTGAGACTTTGACGAATCCCATCCGGTTCTGATAGTCCTTCGCGCCAACGTGTCGTCGTCGGATCATCGATACCCAGTAACGAAATCGATTGTCCTTTATACTCGATGACACGCGTTTCATTCCGAAGAACGGTGACACCGAGCTGCTCAAGTTTCGGTAAAATCGTTAAATTTCGTCGGACTTCATGATTCCCGGTGACGAAGTAGACAGGGTATCGATCGACGAGCGCTTTCATAAGTGTAAGGGCAGCTTCTTCTCCGTTTCGCCTCGAGTCAATCAAATCGCCAGTCATGACAACGAGATCCGGCTTTTCGCGATCAATTTTCTTCAGTAGTCGTTTTTGTTCATTCCCGAACGCCTTGCCATGTAAATCTGCGATCTGCACGACGCGATATCCGTTAAACGCTTCCGGTAAACGGCTGGACGCCACCGTCACCTGTGAGACATCGATGATGTTGTTTTCACGATATAAAAACCAGCTTCCTAAGGCGAGGACGCTGAGGGATACTAGCCAGCGTGTATGTTTTCGCATAAGCCACCTCATTTCTTTCTACTTCGCATAATTCAGGATAACAAAAAAGACCTCCTTCCGTATGCGACGGAAGGAGGAAATCAAAATGATTTAGGCATCTTGTTTTAAATCGGTGACTTCTTTTTGCGCATCGGGTTCATCCGATAAGTCCTTGAACAAAGCGATGACCATCATTCCGACGACGAAGATGAACGGGAAGGCGGCTAGAACAGCTGCTGCCTGTAGGGCACTCAATCCTCCGGCATAAAGTAAGACAGCGGCGATTGAAGACTGGATGACACCCCAAGCAAGCTTGATGCGTAAGCTTGGCATCAGGCTACCGCCAGACGATAGCATACCGAGAACGTACGTCGCGGAGTCAGCCGAAGTGATGAAGAACGTCGTGATCAAGAAGACGGCGACGATACTGAGGAACGTACCTAAGCCACCGAATGTCTCAAACAATGCGAACATTCCAGTTTCGACCCCTTTATCGTTGACCGTCGAGATCAGATCGACATTTTGGAACAATTCGTTCCAAATCGCTGATCCACCGAAGACAGAGAACCAAAGGAGACCAAAGATCGTTGGAACGAGCATGATGCCGATGACGAACTCACGAATCGTCCGTCCTTTCGAGACACGGGCGATGAACGTACCGACGAATGGTGACCAGGAAATCCACCATGCCCAGTAGAAGATCGTCCAATCGTTGATCCAGCCGCGTTCGTCTGGATTAAAGGCAGATGCCCGGAAACTCATGACCGGTAAGTTTTGCAAATAAGCACCTGTTGTTTGCACGAAAAGGTCCATGATGAAACTGAACGGTCCGAGAAACAGGACGCCAATCATCAACAGAACGGCGAGGACGATGTTGGCGTTACTGAGACGAACGATTCCTTTATCGAGTCCTGATGCCGCACTCATCATGTAAAGGACAGACACAATGACAATGATGATCATTTGTGTCAGGAAGGAGTTAGGAATACTACTCGTTAGGAAGTTCAGTCCACCCGAGATTTGTTGTGCACCGAGACCGAGCGACGTCGCGACACCAAATGCCGTTGCGACGATAGCGAGTACTTCGACGGTACCTTTACCGGCAGAAGCATACCGAGGCTTCATCAGTGAAGCGACCGTGTCACCAATCGTAGCAGGACGTCCTTTTCGGAATGTCGAGTAAGCGATCGCAAGCGCGACGATCGCGTATAATGCCCAAGGATGTAATCCCCAGTGGAAGAATGAATAGCGCATCGCGAGGCGTGCTGCTTCCGTTGGATCATCTGTTGCGAATGGCGGTGTATGGAAGTGCGTCAATGGCTCTGAGACACCCCAGAAGACAAGACCGATTCCCATACCAGCACTGAAGAGCATCGCAAACCAAGAAATGAGACCGTATTCAGGACGCTCCGAATCCTTACCGAGTCGGATTGAACCGAAGCGGGAAAAGATTAAAAAGATAGCAATGATTAAAAAAGCACTCATGCCGAGAAGATAAAGCCAGCCAAATCCGTTAGAGACAAAGGATTGTGCTTGAGCTGTGACATTTCCGAGACTAGCTGCACCGATTAGGGATTCCGGTAAGATTCCCCATATGGTAAAGAGCACACAGAAAATGACGGATACCATAAAGACTTTTGTGATCTTACTTTTTCGATTATTTTCCATCGTGTTCCACACCTTCTTTCGAATTTTACATAGTTGTTCTGTATCAAATGATGGCAACGACATTATCATTACCCTATCGTTCCGATAACAAAACCTAATCACGCAGGGTACTACCGTAACAAACATTTGTGTGGAAAAGCAAATTGACCGGGAAATGAGAATAAAGAAATCAATGTTTTTCATGGAAGGGTAAGCAAAAAAGATTGCAATCAAACGTTTTTAAAATAATGTGGAAATAAAGAAAAAGAAAACGTTAATACTATTATTTCCCGTTTTGTCTTAAAACTAACGTAAAGCTTGATGTGAGCAAATCAGAGGCGGTCTAAAATCAGATTTGATATAACAAAAGCAGTCATCATTTTGAAGGAGGCATTTCTCATGGAAAAACAACAACAAAAACAAACAATTCTTGAAGCATTTCAATCTCGTCATGCAACAAAGGCATTTAATGGTCAAATGATCCCAGAAGATGATTTCCGGTTCATTTTAGAAACGGCGCGTCTGTCACCGAGCTCGTTCGGATATGAGCCATGGAACATGCTCGTTATTCAAAATCCAGAAATTCGAGAAGCCTTAAAAGAAATTTCTTGGGGCGCACAAGGACAATTGCCGACAGCGAGTCACTTCGTCTTGTTCCTCGCCCGCACCAGAGAACAAATGCAGGCAGATGGTCCGCATGTCAAGCAGATGATGGATTTCCTTGGTTTATCCGAAGAAGCGAAAGCTGGACGGACGAAGCGTTACGGTCTGTTTTTAGAGGAGGATTTCGCGATTGGTGATAACCCGAAAGCGATGGAAGACTGGGCAGCTAAACAAGCCTATATCGCACTTGGGAACATGATGTCGACGGCAGCACAAATCGGTGTCGATTCATGCCCGATCGAAGGATTCGACCAGCAAGCTGTCGAGCAATTACTCGTCGATCGTGGACTGCTTGATCGTTCTGTTTTCACGGTGCCGGTCATGGTCGCATTCGGTTACCGGGCAGACGAACCCAAACGTGAGAAGCAACGTCGTCCGCTTGATGAAATCGTGACGTTCGTCGAGTAAAGACGAAAGACAAAAATTTTCGAATTATATAGAAGTTTCTTTCGAAATTCGGTATACTCGCATTTGTATGATTAAGAAGCGCCGTAAACGCCACTCGCATACGAACAACTTTTGTCTTGATGAAAGAAAGGGGTTCTATCGCAAATGGAACAAAAATTAAAGTTATGGTTCACGGAACACCAAACGGAAGATTACGGTATCACATTCCGTGTCAACCACGTTTATGAGAGCGAACAAACGGAGTTTCAACGCCTAGAGATGGTTGAAACGGACGAGTTCGGTACGATGTTGTTACTTGACGGAATGGTCATGACGACAGATAAGGACGAGTTCGTTTACCACGAGATGGTCGCGCACGTCCCATTGTTCACACACCCGAATCCAAAATCGGTTCTGGTCGTTGGTGGAGGAGACGGCGGAGTCATCCGTGAAGTCTTGAAACACCCATCCGTCGAAAAAGCTGTTTTGGTTGAAATCGACGGAAAAGTCATCGAGTATTCGAAAAAATACCTCCCGAACATCGCAGGTGGATTGGACGATGCACGCGTCGAAGTCATCGTTGGGGATGGATTCATGCATATCGCAGAAGCAGAAAACGAGTATGATGTCATCATGGTCGATTCGACAGAACCCGTTGGTCCAGCGGTCAACTTGTTCACGAAAGGCTTCTACTCTGGTATCTCAAAAGCATTAAAAGAAGACGGTATTTTCGTCGCACAATCGGATAACCCATGGTTCACACCAGACTTGATCCGTGATGTTCAACGCGACGTCAAAGAAATCTTCCCGATCACGAAGCTCTATATCGCTAACGTTCCGACATACCCAAGTGGTCTTTGGACGTTTACGATCGGATCAAAAAAACACGATCCGCTTGCTGTCGCACCAGAGCGTTTCCACGAGATCGATACGAAATATTACACGCCTGAGCTTCACACGGCAGCTTTCGCGCTACCGAAGTTCGTTAAAGATTTGACGAACGGCTGAGTTCAGTCACTATAGACACACATGAACAGAGCGGTTTCGATCTTCGAAATCGCTCTGTTGTCAGGTAAACAGGCGTTTGCATCAGCAAACGGCAAATGAACAGGAGGAATGGATCATGCGTTTTGATGAAGCATATTCAGGAAAAGTCTTTATCGCGAGTCAACCGACTCACGAAGATGCAAAAGGAATTTTGTACGGCATGCCGATGGACTGGACGGTCAGTTTCCGTCCGGGTTCACGATTCGGTCCGGCACGTATCCGTGAAGTCTCACTTGGTTTAGAAGAATATAGCCCGTACTTAGATGGTGACATCGCTGACGCAAAATTGTTTGACGCGGGAGATATCCCGTTACCATTCGGGAATGCTCAAAAATCACTTGATATGATTGAAGAATACGTCGATTCGTTACTGACAGCAGGCAAGTTCCCGCTCGGTATGGGTGGCGAACATTTAGTCACATGGCCCGTCGTCAAAGCGTTCGATAAACACTATGATGATTTTGTCGTACTTCACTTTGATGCGCATACGGACTTACGAGACGAATATGAAGGAGAGCCATTGTCGCACTCGACGCCACTCAAGAAGATCGCGAACTTGATCGGACCAGAGAACTGCTATTCATTCGGAATTCGTTCAGGTATGAAAGAAGAGTTCGAATGGGCGAAGACATCAGGTTACAACCTCTTCAAATACGAGATCGTCGAGCCGCTTCGTCAAGTCCTTCCGACACTTGCCGGTAAAAAGGTCTACGTTACGATCGACATCGATGTTCTTGATCCGTCAGCAGCACCAGGGACAGGGACACAAGAAATCGGTGGGGTGACGACGAAGGAACTACTCGAAGTCGTTCACATGATTGCGCGAGCAGACGTCGACGTCATCGGAGCTGATTTGGTAGAAGTATGCCCAGCATATGATCAATCGGATATGACAGCGATCGCAGCAGCGAAAGTATTACGCGAAATGATGATTGGATTCATTAAATAAATAGACAAAAGAGACCAGACGTGACGTCGGTCTCTTTTGTTTTGTTCAGAAGAAGTACTGAATGACCCCGAATGCACCGAATCCGATGATCAGACTGACAGATGTCCATTGGACGACGCGTAGAACGAATGTCGCAATCTGGTGTTTAAGCAGGTGTATGATCTTTGCCAGGATGCTTCACCAGGTGGCAGAACTAAGAAAAATACCGATTAGAAACAAAACGGCATCCTGTCCGCTCGTCATCGTCAACTCAAAGCGTGCAAACAATGCCAGGAACAGCGTGATTGTCATCGGATTCAAGAACGTCAATGTGTTTTCAACACAAGTTCATAGCACACTGAAATCTTTACACATTTACGGCAGTGTCTTAAGTTTAAGATGTCACCACGAAGGAAATGTTCTGAAGTGTAAGAACATTGGTTTGAGAGCGATTTACATTTGACAATCAGAAAGGTGGAAAAAAGATGAAGAAACTCTTATCGTTTGTGACCGCTACGTTACTGTTTGCACTATTCGTGCTACCAGTAGGCGCAGCAGATGACGCAATGGTTCGTGTCATTCATGCTTCACCAGATGCTCCGGCAGTCGATATCGCGGTCGATGGCAAAAAAGCGGTATCAGGAGCAAAATTCAAAGATGTCACAGATTACCTCACACTACCAGCTGGCGAACATAAAGTAGAAGTATTCGCTGCAGGAACTACGAAAGATCCTGTGCTCTCTCAAACACTCAACGTAGAAGCTGGTAAATTCTATTCGGTCGCAGCAATCGGCAAACTAGCTGATATCAAACTCGCGGTCATGGAAGACAACGGTAAAGGCGAAGATGGAAAATCAATGGTTCGTGTCGCACACTTTGCACCAGATGCGCCAGCTGTTGATGTCGCACCAAAAGGTGGAGACCCACTCTTCAGTAACCTTGAATTCTCGAAAGTCTCTGACTACGGTACACTCGATGCAGGTACGTATGACCTTGAAGTCCGTCCTGCAGGCGCAACGGATGTCGTCAAAGCACTGGATGGCGTCAAACTCGACAGTGGCAAAAACTATACAGCACTCGCAATCGGCTTACTTGAAGGCGAACCAGCATTTGAAGTCCTCTTGATCCCAGATGGTGGTGAAATGGCATCAATGCCAGAAACAGGACTTGGTGGTTCATCTGATACGGCTTCTGCTACACCATGGGCAGTCGCAGCAGCAGCTGCCTTGTTAGTAGGAACAGCGTATGTCGTCCGTCGTAAACAAAACGCTTAAGAGTAGTCTTCTTCTCTTACTCGTATTAGCCGGATGTCAATCGGGATCACCTCCAGATGCTACAAAGCCGGAAAAACCAAAACAAACCGAAACAACGACGTCTTCTTCGTCCACTCCATCTGAAAAAGTGGACGAAGAGACGTTCATACCAACGCGTATTACAATTCCGACGCTCGATGTGAAAGCGAACATCGAAGTCGTCGGGAAAGATAAACAAGGTCGGATGGATGTTCCGAAACAGACCGATCAGGTCGCTTGGTATAAGTACGGAGCAAAAGCCGGACAAACCGGAAATGTCGTACTAGCAGGACATCTAGATGATCAAGAAGGTCCCGCTGTATTTTATGATTTAGCCAAGATGAAAAAAGGGCAACGGATTGAAGTGACGGGAAAAGCAGGACAACAGGTATCGTACGTGGTGACGAACGTCATGTCCTATCCTGTCGATGAAGCACCTGTCGGATCAATCTTCGGTGCGACCGTCATGAATAAACTGACGCTCATTTCATGTATAGGTACGTTTTCAGAATCAAAAGGATACGATCAGCGTCTTGTCGTCACAGCAGAACAAGACGAGTAAAGTAAAATAGGCAATTCTTATTTCGGTTAAAACCGAGTATAAGAATTGCCTATTTTTTAATGTGTTTCGGAAGCAGCGACAAGATCCGTCGTCAATGTCGTCAAGCCTTGTGTCGTCTTACTGAGACCTTGGATCGTCTCGACGATTTGTCCGAGGTTTTCTTTGTTGCGTCCAAACAAAGTGAGGGAATTCTCCATTTCACTCTTAACGGTTTGAATTCCTTGTTTAACTTGTTGCAACTCTTGCTGAGATGCGGTGTTGGCACGTGTGATGTCTTCCATCTGAGAAACGAGTTGTGTGATATTACCATTGTTCTTTTGAATCAGACCATTGATACTGCTACTCAACGATTTCGCATTCTCGGCAAGGTTTCGAACTTCGGTCGCGACGACAGCAAATCCTTTACCGTGTTCACCGGCACGTGCTGCTTCAATCGAAGCATTCAACGCGAGTAAGTTCGTCTGATTGGCGATTGCTTCGATGCTTTGCGTCATCTGGACGATGTCATCCGACGTCGTCTTCAATTCATGGATGCTTTCAAGCGAAGTACCGACTTGTTGTGTTGATTGAGCGAATTGTTGCTCCATCTGTTGCATCTGTCGTTCGTTGGCAATCGTCATTTGGACGAGTTGCTGACTCGTCTGCTCTGTCTGAGCTGTTTCTGCTAATACTTGTGAGGCACGACGGCTGGTCTCAATGATGGCATGATCCGTGTGCTCGACGGAACTTGCAACTTCTTGACTGACACGAACGACGTCTGTCAAAAGTTGACGACGTGACTCGTTCGCTGCGGTCACTTCATGAAGACGAGAATCGACATACTGGCTCGTCACGATTTGAGCATCTAAGTTCATCGCATGTGTCAAGGCGAGTACTGCTGTCGTCAGTTGCGCTGGGTCATGCTGATAATGTTCAACGATTTTTGGAATCAACAACGTCTGAAACGCAGCATACGAAGCGATGAACCAAGTGACGGGAACGAAGTTATGTTTATGCGTCTGTCCCATCCGTGTCCGCATCGCGAGGAACGACTCGTCCATGTTTCCTGTCAGTAGACTCGTGAAATAGTCGGCGAAAACTTTCTTCAGTCGTTCGCGTGTCGATGATTGTTTCGCGATCGTTGCCATCTCTGGATTCAATAATAGATGGTCAAGCACTTGCTCGAGGACTTCATCTAAGATGCCTTGAACGACAGGTGCCATCGATTTGAGTGTCTGTAGCTGTTCTTCTGTATATCCCATGTATACGAGACGGGATGTGAGATCAGGATCTGCCGTCTTTGTGATGAGACGGGAATCAGGAAAGCCGATGGTAGCTTGATAAGCCGAAGTAGTCTTACTTTTAAAAGGGTTACGCACGTAGTTGCCTCCAATACTCAAGATGTGAATAAAATGATGTCTGTTTCTTATCGGTTCATCTTGACGAAGCGATACTGATTTTCGAAAAAAAGACGAGAATATTGAAAAACATTGACCGGAAACAAAAAAACTCATGGCAAGTGCCATGAGGAGAATAGAAAAAGAACAGGATTAGACCGGTTGATCTTCCTGAAATGCTTTTTTAGCGTCCACGATCGAGCGCATTCGTTGAACGCAAGCTTGAACGAATTGAATGTCAATGGAGGTGAAACGGGTGACAGGTCCACGAGCTGACTCGGCACTGAATGTGAAGGTTCCGAGATTCCAAAGTTCGATTTTAAATCGTTTTCCTTTGTTGTCGTCGAAGTGTTCTACGAATTCGATTTTCGGTACCATACGAACCCCTCCTTACTCCGTACATTCCCGCTTTTCAAAAAATAAAAAAGCCAAACTGCGTGTTAGAAGCAGTTTGGCATGAAAATTTAAGCAGTCGGTACATCGTAGCCGATTTCTTCGATCGCATCGACGAGACGTTCACGAGGAACATCCTCGTGCTGGACTGTAACCTGGTTTTGTTCGAGTGAGACAGTTGCCTGTTGTACACCTTCGACTTCAGATAGAGCTGATTCGACACTTGCTTTACAGTGATTGCATGTCATACCGATAACAGATAATGTTGTTTCTTTCATGATGATGTTCCTCCTTCAGATAGTGGGGTACGTTTTAATCGTAACGCATTCGTCACGACAGAAACAGAGCTGAATGCCATCGCGGCACCCGCAAGCCATGGGGCAAGTAGACCGAGAAAGGCGACCGGAATGCCAATCGTATTGTAGCCAAGTGCGAAGACGAGATTTTGACGAATGTTTTTCATCGTCTGCTCACTCAGCTCGATCGCAAGTAAGACTTGTTTTAAGTCGTGTCCAAGTAGCGTCACGTCGGCTGCTTCAAGGGCAACGTCCGTTCCACTACCGAGCGCGATGCCGACATCCGCCGTTACAAGAGCAGGGGCATCATTGATACCGTCTCCGACCATCGCGACACGTTTCGTCTGTTGAAGTGAATGAATGACATCTGCCTTTTCAATCGGCAAAACGTCAGCAAAGACGAACGCTGGATCCAGTCCCAGTTCTGTTGCTAAATGATCGGCGACTTCCCGGCGATCACCGGTCAAGAGATATACTTCTTTTGTCTGGCGCAAACGCTGGATCGTTTCTTTCGCTGAATCTTTTAGCGCGTCACGGATGGCGTATCCGGCCGCGACTTCTCCATCGACAGCGACGTATACGAGAGTCGCTCCAGGTGATGTCCAGTCAGGAAGGGCGATGTTTCGTTCCTGCATCATTCGCGCCGATCCGACGATCAAATCATGTCCCATGATTTGTCCCGTGATCCCACGTCCTGATTCGACGTGGAACCGTTCGATATCAAAGACGACATCCCGTTCTGCTGTGATGGCGCGAGCAAGAGGGTGTTCCGATTGCCGTTCAAGCGCGGCAGCGAAATCGAGCGCTGTCTCCGTACCGAACGTCTCGACGACGACAGGGCGACCGACTGTCAGTGTTCCGGTCTTATCAAAGACGATAGCATCGACATGTTGGAGATTTTCGAGTTGAGCGCCTCCTTTAAAGAGAATACCTCGTTCTGCCCCTTTTCCGGTTCCGACCATGATCGAAGTCGGTGTCGCAAGTCCGAGTGCACATGGACAAGCGATGACGAGCACCGCGATGGCAGGACGAATCGCTTCCGCAAAGGAACCGGTGATCATCCACCAAGCGGCTAACGTCAGAAGCGCGATGGCGACGACAATCGGCACGAACACACCAGAAATCCGATCGGCTTGGCGCTGGATCGGCGCTTTTTCCGTCTGTGCTTGCTCAACGACGCGAATGATCTGTGCGAGAACCGTTGCTTGCCCGATCTTTGTCGCCTCGATTTGTAAGGAACCGTTCGTATTCAGCGTACCACCAATGACGGATGCGCCAACAGTCTTATGAACAGGAACGGATTCACCGGTCAACATCGACTCATCGAGATACGCATCACCTGCGCGAACAATACCGTCTGTCGGAATTTTATTTCCGGGTTTTACGAGTAACACCATCCCGGCTTGGATCGCCTCAATTGAAACGATCCGTTCCTGCCCATCTTCCAAAACGATGGCTTCTTTCGCTTGTAAGGAAAGCAGACTTTTAATCGCTCCTGTCGTCTGTTGTTTCGCACGGTCTTCGAGAACCTTCCCAAGCAAGACGAGTGTAATCAGAATCGCACTTGTCTCAAAGTAGAGGTGTGGCATATCAGAGACGAACAGCATTTCAGCAACGGAATAGAAGTAGGCTGCCGATGTCCCGAGCGCGACAAGGACATCCATGTTAGCACTCCCGCTCCGTAAGCTTTTATAAGCCCCGCTATAAAAGGGTGCACCGATGATGAATTGAACCGGTGTCGCTAAAGCAAATTGTAGCCATGGATTCATCAAGAATGGAAGATGAAATGGACTATTCGGAATATGTGTCAGCATGCTCGCGAGCAAAGGGAGCGAAAGAACGGCTGCGATGACGAAGCGATACAGCATCCGACGATTCGATTTTGTTGCGTGTGGTGCTTGTTTGACCGTGGCCTCGTAGCCGATTTTGCGAATTTTTTCGATAATCGCTTGATCATCATAGGCATCAGAAATCGAGACACGAGCCGTCTCGAGTGGTAAGTTGACCGTTGCTTCGACGCCGTCCATCCGGTTCAGGACTTTTTCAATCCGAGCGGAACAGGCGGCACATGTCATGCCTTCAATATCAAACTCAATCGTTTTTGACATCAGAAAACCCTCCTTACTTTTTCAGACGGGCAATGACTGCCATCAACTCATCGACGTAAGCATCTGTGCTGTCTTGACGAGTTGCGACTTCATGCATGCACATTTTGACGTGACGTTCGATGATTTGCAGTTCGACCTGCCGCAAAGCTGCTTGAATCGATGCGGTTTGCGTCAAAATGTCGATGCAATACCGGTCTTCAGAAACCATGTTGGCAATGCCGCGGACTTGTCCTTCGATACGCTTTAATCGTTTCATCAAGGCATCTTGTTCTTCGTTCGTTCGTGGAACGACGGGATGATCATGTGCCATAGTCGTGCCTCCTTTAGTGATCTTTTTGTTATCTTTACTCTAACACATAGGTATGGGGGGTACAAGTATATAGCTCGAACAATAAAAAAGCAGTCGCGAGAGGCGACTGCTTTTGCACTTATTGATTGGAGACTTGCGGTTTGACGATCGTTTCGTTCAATGAGCGTTGATCGCTAATGATGTCTTCAGCTTGTGTCGCCCGTTTAATGAAGAAGGCGAGGACGAATGCTAGACCAGCAATGAACGTCGAGATGAAGAACGCATAGTTGATTCCGTCAAGCGTCGCTTGCATCGTAATCTGCTGTTTTAAAGCAGCAGCTGCTTCAGCTGTCGGTTGACTTGTCATGTTCTTCGCCGCTTCGGTCGCGAGCTCTGTGCCACGAGTCTTCGCATGCGTTGACATGATCGTTACGAGCAAGGCCGTTCCGATTGCACCAGATACTTGTTGCAACGTATTGTTCATCGCTGTGCCGTGTGGATAGTAGCGTGTTGGTAACTGATTCAAACCGTTCGTTGAGACCGGCATCATGACCATTGACATCCCGAACATCCGTAACGAATACAGGATGATCAGATGCGTATACGTCGTATCCATCTCAAGTTGACTGAAGTAATAACTCGTGACGACTGTGATGAACAAACCAGTCAATGCAAGAGGACGACCACCGATTTTGTCAAACAGCTTCCCGTTGATCGGTGACATGACGGCCATTAAGATGGCACCCGGTAACAGCATGAGACCCGCATCAAGTGGTGAAATACCGCGAATCGTCTGGACATAGATCGGAAGCAATAACATGCCCGAGAACATCGCCATCGTGACGACCATCGAGATCGCAGAAGACAAGGCGAACATCGGGTAACGATAAATCTTGAAGTTGAGCATCGGACGTTCCATATGCAGCTGACGATGAATGAATGTCACGAGTGCGATGACCCCGACGATCAGTGCTCCATAGACGTGGAAACTATCCCAACCTTTAGAGCCAGCAGAACTGAATCCGTACAATAAGCCACCGAAACCAAGTGACGAAAGTGCAACGGAAGTCAGATCGATCTGAGCGGCAGACCGTTCCTTGACGTCACGAAGTAAGAAGAAACCAGCAACGAGAACGATTAAGGCGATTGGTGTGATGAAGTGGAACAGCATCCGCCAATCATAGTGCTCGATGATCCAACCGGATAACGTTGGTCCGATCGCTGGAGCCCCCATCATAATCAATCCGAAGAAGCCCATCGCAGTCCCGCGTTTTTCAATCGGGAAACTGACGAGCATGACGTTCATCAGTAGCGGCATCATGATAGCAGAACCCGACGCTTGAATCATCCGTCCTGCGAGCAGCACAGGGAAGACGTCTGCGAATCCGGCAAGAATCGTTCCGGTCGAGAAGAGGGTCATCGCAAATAAGAACAAGCGACGAACCGAATACTTTTGAATCAAGAAAGCAGATGTCGGAATCAAGACACCATTGACGAGCATGAAACCAGTCGACAGCCATTGAGCAGTAGCTGGTTCGATCGCTAGATCCTTCATGATTGAAGGAAGGGCGATGTTGAGCAAGGTATTATTTAAGAAAGCAATGAATGCCCCGATCATCAAAACGGCGAGGATGCCGTAAGGAGCGCGAGCTGTGTGAGTTGCACTTTGTTGCATGAATATCCTCCTAACTAAACGGACGGTACAGATTTATATACGGTCGTTCTATCTGTAGTTTATCTTAATCCGATTTAGTTCGAATTACAAACAATAATAGCTAAGAAAGATAATTTTATTTTTTATGTAGTTTTGAAAGCGTTTTTCTGAATGAGGAAAATGATTCGTAGGAAATAAAAAAGCGCAATCCTTCTCATTAGAGGAAAATTGCGCTGTGTCTTCAGTTTGAAACAGCCAGAAGCTTGTTTCATAGTTAGCGTTACTGAACGTTCGTTTCGAGTGCATCCTTTGTAATGTCGTAGTGAGATGCTGTCCAGACAGATTTGCCGTCCTGAATGAAAAGAACTTGTGGCGACTCATGTCGGACATTATAGTGTTCAGCGATGTGATTCGATAAGGTCCGAGCTTCTTGGACGAAGAGATATGCTGTCGGAACAGATGTTTCATCCGCGAACTTCGTATACTCTGAGAATCCTGCGGCACTGATCGGACATGTCGTACTGTGTTTGCAAATCACGAACGCGCTATGCTCGGACGCAAATTGATCAAAATCAGAAATAGATTGCAGTTTACGTGGTTGTGTCATAATATATCACCCTCCATACGTCCGGAGACGTTCACTTAACTTTAGATTTTCCCGGTAATCGACCGGACAGTCAATCAATACGGGTCCATCGCTCGCGAAAGCTTGATCAAGACAATGGGCAAGCGAACCGTGTTCACCGACGCGAAGTCCAAGCGCACCGAAAGCATGAGCCAGTTGAACGAGATCCGGATTATCAAAGGTGATGTACGATGATTTTCCATATGCTTGTTGTTGTTTCCATTCGATGAGGCCATATGTCCCGTCTCGCCAAATTAATACGACAAGTGGCAGCTTCAAACGAACGGCGGTCTCGAGGTCCTGACCGTTCATAAGAAAAGCTCCGTCTCCGGCGGCGCAGACGATACGTCGGTCGGGGTAGAGAAGTTTGGCTGCAAGTGCACTCGATAAACCATAGCCCATTGAAGCAAACCCATTCGAAATGAACAATTGATCTGGATGTGTCGTTTGATAATGGCGAGCGAGCCAGACTTTATGTGCTCCGACATCCGAGAAAACCATTCCGGCTTCACCAACCGTCCGCTCGAGCTCACGAACGATGCTTTGAGGATGTAAAGGGAGCGCGAGGGAATATGTTTCTTGAATCTCTTGGCGCAACTTATCGCGATTCCGTTGCCAACCGTTCCAGGAACGCTTTGGAAGCAGAGTCGTCAAAACGGTCAATACATCTGAAAGATTGCCGACTAGATTTGAAACGACTGGATAGTAGGCATCGATTTCATGAGGGTTCGTATCCAGATGAACGACCGGCGTCTTTTTCGGATTCCATTTTTCCGGGGGCAGTTCCGTGATGTCATAACCAATCGTAATGATTAAATCACTCGCATCAAGAATTCGTTGGTTGTAATCAACATCCGGCAAACCGATCGTATGCGCGGCAAGCGGATGTTGTGAGGAGATGGAGCCTTTTCCCATCATTGTCTCGACGACCGGAGCATCGAGCTGTTCGACGAATGCCCGAAACGCCTCAAGTGCGTGTTGACGGTGAATCCCGAAACCGGCAATGATAACAGGACGTTGCGATCGCTCGATCAATCGTAAAGCGTCCGGATCATCAATCGTCAACGGATGAAGATATGTCGGAGCACTGTCGTTTTTGACAGGAGTCACAGGTTGATCTCGTTCTTGTTTTGCGACGTCTTCCGGGAAAGAGATATGCGTCGCTCCCGGCTTTTCGCTCTGTGCCGTCGCAAAGGCACGACGGACGATTTCCGGAATCACTTCTGGTGTCAGAACGGACGTACTTGACTTCGTGACCGGACGATATAGATCAACGAGATCAAACATTTGATGCGACGCTTTATGTTGCCGTGATAGTGCTCCTTGTCCTGTGATGGCAACGACAGGAGAATGGTCCATCGTTGCACTCGCAATTCCCGTCATCATGTTAGTCGCACCAGGACCAAGCGTCGATAAGCAGACACCCGGTCGTCCACTCAGGCGACCGAACATCGCTGCCATGAACGCAGCGTTCGTTTCGTGACGCGTCGTGATGAACGTGATCGACGAACGACTAAGTGATTCGAGCAATGTGATGTTCTCTTCACCGGGAACACCGAAGATATGCGTGACTCCCTCTGCCTCTAAACATTGGACGAACCAATCCGCCGCGTTCATGCTAGTCCACCGATTGAGATGTATTTTGTCTCGAGATACGCTTCGAGTCCTTCACTACCGCCTTCGCGTCCAAGACCGGATTGTTTCATTCCACCAAATGGTGCTTGTGCCGCAGAAGGAACCCCATCATTCCAGCCGACGATTCCATAATCAAGCCCTTCGATCGCACGAATGGCACGCGCGTAATCCTTCGTAAAGACGTATGAAGCGAGACCGAATGGTGTCTGGTTAGCGTAACGAACCGCTTCTTCATCAGAGCTGACACGCTGGACGGGAGCGACAGGTCCGAACGTCTCCTCGTTCATGATCAACATGCCGGGTTTTACGTCAGCGAGCACGGTTGCTTCATAATAATAGACATCGTTCTCCTCGTCCGTTGTTCCTGTTCCACCGGTGACGACACGAGCACCGGCTGAAGTAGCGTCATCGACATGTTTTTTAACTTTATCGTAACCCGCTTTATTAATCATTGGACCGATCTTTGTTTCGGCATCCAGACCGTTCCCGGTTTTCAATTTTGCCGTCTCCTGACCGAGTTTTTCAACGAACGCGTCATAAATCGAATCAGATACATAGATCCGGTTTCCGCAGACACACGTCTGTCCGCCGTTTCGGAATTTCGACTTGATCGTCTCCACAACAGCTAAATCGAGATCGCAATCATCAAAGACAAGAATCGGTGCATGCCCGCCGAGTTCAAGCGACATCGCTTTGATCGTCTCTGCTCCTTGAGCCATCAGTGTCCGTCCGACTTCGGTCGAACCAGTGAAGGTAATCTTATCGACATGCGGATGTGTCGCGAGTGATTCACCGAGTGCTTTCCCGCTACCTGTAACGGCATTGACGACGCCTTCTGGAATCCCGACTTCCTGACAAAGTTCAAGTAAACGAAGTGCTGTTAATGGAGTCGCGGTGGGTGGTTTGATGACGAACGTACATCCGGCAACGAGAGCCGGAGCCAATTTTCGGGTAATCATGGCTGCTGGGAAATTCCATGGTGTGATCGCGGCGACGACACCAACCGGTTGTTTGATGACTTGAAGTCTTTTAGAAGCATCGTGTGTCGGTATGACACGTCCGTATGCCCGTTTTCCTTCCTCTGCGAACCATTTGACGAAGTTTGCCGCATACTGGACTTCACCTTCTGATTCAGCCAGCGGTTTCCCCATCTCAAGCGTCATTAACCGGGCGAGTTCATCTTTTTTCTCGATCATTTTGGCATAGAGTTTTTCCAAGAGTTCAGCGCGTTCATATACTGTCCGCTTCGACCATTCTGGAAAAGCCTTCCGTGCTGCTTCGACAGCATCATTGACGTCTGATTTTGTTCCGTTTGGTACGCTACCGACGACTTCTCCGGTTGCTGGATTCGTGACATCTGTCCGTTCTCGTCCGTGATCCAGCCATTGTCCACCAATAAAGAATTGTCCCTTCATCTTGAAAATCCCCCTTTTTTACGTGCATTGGTTAGGGTATACCCGAACGAATAAAAAAAGATTCATTTTGGAAAGGAAAGGTTATGCAAAAAGGTAGAAATTGACCGATAAACAGTGTAGGATGATTCAGTAAATGTAATGTAAATTCAACTGAAATATTCGATGTAAACGAAGAGTGATCCCCATTGATGTGAAATGGTGAAATCATCCTCGAGACATTGACTTTAAAAGTGGATTTGATAAGATAAAAGTAAAGGGTTTGCGCAACCGATTGCGCAAGACAAAATGAAGGACGAACAAATATACCTAACTCCTACTAATGACTCACCTACGAGAGGATTTCTAACACATGACACAAATGATACCGCGCCCTGAGACGGCCCAACAAACAATTACACGAGCTTGGTGGAAAGAAGCAGTAGCATACCAAATCTATCCACGCAGCTTTTATGACGCAAATAACGATGGAATCGGCGATATTCCGGGTATCATCGCAAAACTGGATTACTTGAAGGATCTTGGCGTCGACGTTTTATGGATTTGTCCGATGTTCAAGTCACCGAACGATGATAACGGATATGATATCAGTGACTATGAAGACATTATGGATGAGTTCGGAACAATGGCAGACTTCGATCTCTTAATGGAAGAAGCGCATAAACGAGACATCAAAGTGTTACTTGATCTCGTCGTCAACCACACATCTGATGAACATCCATGGTTCCTTGAATCGCGTTCGTCAAAAGACAACGAGAAACGCGATTGGTACATCTGGAAAGATGCGATCAATGGAGGAGAACCGAACAACTGGGAAAGTATCTTCGGTGGATCAGCATGGGAATATGACGAGAAGACGGAGCAATACTTCCTGCACGTCTTCTCCCGTCGTCAGCCAGACTTGAACTGGCAAAACCGCGATATGCGTCAAGCGGTCTATACAATGATCAACTGGTGGCTCGATAAAGGCATCGATGGTTTCCGAATCGATGCGATCAGTCACATCAACAAGGATCAATCCTTCGCCGATCTCCCGAACCCGCTCGGTATGCCGTATGTCCCTTCATTCGATATGCATATGAACGTCGAAGGTATCCATGCGTATCTTGAAGAGCTAAAGGATGAGACATTCTCGAAATACGACATCATGACTGTCGGAGAAGCAAACGGCGTCTCGCCGGAAGAAGCAGATCTATGGGTCGGAGAAGAGAACGGCAAGATGAACATGGTATTCCAGTTCGAACACATGGATCTCTGGCGTGCCGACGCGGAAAAAGGCGTCGACGTCGTCAAACTGAAACAAGTGCTGACGAAGTGGCAAAAAGGACTTGAAGCGACCGGTTGGAATGCGTTGTACCTCGAAAACCACGATAAGGTTCGTTCGGTCTCCCTTTGGGGTGACGAGGAACAGTACTGGAAAGAGAGCGCGAAGTCGCTTGCGATGATGTATTTCTTCATGCAAGGCACACCGTTCATCTATCAAGGTCAGGAAATCGGGATGACGAACGTTCAGTTTCCGGACATCTCGGATTATGATGACGTCGCGACGAAAAACATGTATGAGATGCAACTCGCTTCTGGGAAGACACATGAGGAAATCATGGAAGTCATCTGGAACTCGTCCCGCGATAACTCACGCACACCGATGCAATGGACGAACGAGCAAAATGGTGGCTTCTCGAATCAATCCCCATGGTTCGGTGTTAACCCGAACTACGCGGATATCAATGTCGCGTCACAAGAACAAGACGAAGACTCGATTTTGAACTTCTATAAACGAATGATTCAAATCCGTAAGATGGAAGAGACATTGATTTATGGTGCGTACGATCTCATCTTACCGGAAGATACGAAAGTCTATGCCTATACACGGACGCTTGGTGACGAACAGTTCTTGATCGTTACGAACTTAAAAGGCGAAACAGCAGAAATCGATACGGATATCATCTTGCATTCGGATAATATGTTGCTTGGCAACTATGCGACGATGCACCACGAAGGAACAGAACTGGAACTTCGTCCATTCGAAGCTCGTCTGTACCGTGTTCGCTAATATGTTTTGAACGGATTCGAAGTACATCGAATCTGTTTGAGACTGAAGATAAGTGCAATTGTTCTCTAACGAGAAGGATTGCGCTTTTTTTTGTTCGTCTCGCATCGTTTTCCTGGGACAAGCATCGCGCCGCTTCGCTTCGCTGCAGGGTCGCTCTTGCTTGTTTTTCCCTAGGAAGCGATGTCGAGTGAACAAAACGCTTTTCTGATTCTCCTTCCGGGTATAAAGAAAATGACACGTTACACGCCACTCCTACAGGAAAAAGCGCAATTTTGCGCTGTCAGAGACAAACAAGACCCGTTTTCCTGCTCGAATGGAGCGGGAAAACTGGCTTGTGTCT
>NZ_DFQK01000025.1:9677-21300 GCF_002377745.1 Exiguobacterium sp. UBA3491 | reverse complement strand
GCCTGAGGAAAGGGCGTGAAAAGGTGCGTCATTTTTTGAGTCAGTCCATTTGTCTACAATCTGGAACGGATTCGATGTACATCGGATCCGTTTTTTTGTTGCATGTAAGCAGAAGGTGCATCAGACGAAAAAATCGTGTACGCTAAACGATGAGGTGATAGAAGTGAAACCAGTAAAGTACTCGGTGTCATTACGACAGGTGACGACGAT
This sequence comes from Exiguobacterium sp. UBA3491, assembly GCF_002377745.1. NCBI lineage: Bacteria > Bacillati > Bacillota > Bacilli > Caryophanales > Exiguobacterium > Exiguobacterium sp. UBA3491. Next base: position 21,090 of record NZ_DFQK01000025.1, on the reverse strand, counting down.
TGAAGATGGTCCGATGCGTGAATCGGTCGAACTTGAGGCGGACGGCACGTTGTTCGAAACAAAGGACGGTTTTGCCGTGAAATTCGTTCAACCGGATGAACAACCGATTGATACGACGATCAAATGGTCAAAAGACCAGATCGCCCTGAATCGCAAAGGTCCTGTTGCGATGCATCATGTTTTCATTTTAAAAGAGACGACAAAAAGCCAGTATGGCAGTCAGTTCGGTCAAATGTTGATGGAGACAGACACGGAGACGATTGAGATGAAACCGCAGCAGATGAAGTTTCGCTATACATTAAAAATGAATGGACAAGCAGTCGGTACGTATACGATTGATTTAACTTGGAAACGGAGTGAGACGAATGGCATTTGAACAAACAGTACGTCAAATGGAACAGATGTTGGAAGAGGAATGGTTCGAGTGGCTCGAGAACGATGAGCCGCGCTACAACGAATGGCGTGATCAACTCGAAGGACTCGCAGAGCAGGTCATCACGGAATACAATCCGAAGGTCGATCCGGAGTCAATCGATACGCTACTTTTAATCAATGAAGAATTACCTGTCTTATACGGTGAAGATACCGTCATGCTGTATACAGCGCTTTTGAAAGCACGTCAGGAAGACGACCAAGTATATGAGCGTTACTTGACGATCCTGGGTGCGTTCGCAGANNAACAGCATCCAGCGATCCGTGAAGTCGAAAAGTTAGTCGCAAAAAAGGATTATAAAAATGCCTTCGCACGTGCAGTCCGTCTGCCACAGTCGCTCGGTCTAGAATAAACAATCAGTGGACCATCTTGTTTTAGACAAGATAGTCTTTTTAGGAGGAAGCGTCATGTATCCACTCTATCGAATCATCGTCGCGATCATCCGGAAGGGCGATCAACTGCTCATTGTCAACAATCAATCGGGTCAGGACAATCGGTGGAGCTTACCCGGTGGACAGATTGAAGCTGGGGAGACACTCGAGCAAGCACTTCGTCGTGAGGTTGCTGAAGAGACTGGCTTGGCAGTCACATCATCGTCGTTTGCCTTCTTGACGGAGAACTTCATGCCAACTTATCAAGCGCACAGTCTCGTCACTTATTTTGATTGCGAGGTGAGCGGAGTACTCGATCCGAATGATCCTGATGAAGAAATCAGCGAGACGAAGTGGATCAATCAAAGGGAGCTAACGGAATTNNGAGGATGTCCGTCTTCCGTTATATACATACTTAACAGAACAACACAAAGGTTATTATATGTTTGAAGAGATGAAGTGGTAAGCAAAAGAACGGATCATCCTTATGAAGGAATGTATCCGTTCTTTTTGCTTAGAATGTCCTATTAGACGAAGGAAATCTTGCTAAGCATGTCTATCGAACAATCGCACGTGACAATTTACTTTTAATAGATTCAACTCATTTTTTAAATCATATTGAGCCAATCAATCGAAAGAGAATTTATTTAAAAATTTATGAATGAATAGTCATTCATTATATGCTATACTCATTTCAACACAACTGCTTTAGGGGGAAAGGGGTTTGTTCGAACATGAATACATTTTTAATCATCAACTGGATTGCCTTCCTACTCGTCATCGGTTATGCAGGCTATCTGTTCACATCACTTGTCAAAAGTCGTTATGCCGCCATTAAACGGGGGAAAAAGGCGGAATGGACGCTGACGAATAAAGAACGACTAGACGCAGTTTTAGTTAACGTCTTTGGTCAAAAGAAACTATTAAAAGATAAGAAAAGTGGCGCAATCCACGTCATGATGTTCTATGGATTCTTACTCGTTCAATTCGGAGCGATTGATTTTATCTGGAAAGGACTTGCCGTCGGTCAGCGTTTTCCGCATGTCCCGCTCGGTCCACTTTATCCATTTTTTACATTCTTTCAAGAAATCGTCATGCTCGTCATCTTGATTGCCGTCGTCTGGGGTTTTTATCGCCGGTATGTCGAGAAGCTCGTCCGTCTGAAGCGAAATTTTTTAGCAGGTCTTGCCTTGATCTTCATCGGTGGCTTGATGGTTGCCGTCCTCTTCGGAAATGGATTCTTCCTTGTCTACGAGAACCACTCGACGCTCGGTGAACCCGTCGCTTCAAGCATTGCGTTCTTATTCGGCTGGGTACCGGAATCGGTCGCTTTCGGATTATTCGTCTTCTTCTGGTGGGCGCATCTTTTGTTCTTACTTAGCTTCATGGTCTACATCCCACAAGGTAAGCATGCGCACTTGATTGCCGGTACAGCAAACGTCTGGCTCGGTCGGACATCGAAAGTTGGTCGTTTGGCACCGATTGATCTATCCGTCATGGAAGAAGCAGAAGACGACGAAGCGGAATTCAGCTTCGGGGTCAATCGGATTGAAGATTTCAATCAAAAGCAACTCGTTGATCTATATGCCTGCGTCGAGTGCGGTCGCTGTACGAACATGTGCCCAGCAAGCGGAACTGGGAAGATGTTGTCACCGATGGATTTGATCGTTAAATTACGGGACCATCTCAACATGAAAACGGCAGCGATCACTCAACGTTCACCATGGGCACCTGCTTTTGCGTTCGAAGGATCGCAAGGAAATCAGATTGCCTCGCTCGCAGCAGCCGGGCAGATGGATATCGTCCCGGATTCATTGATTGGGAACGTCATTACGGAAGAAGAAATTTGGGCGTGTACGACGTGCCGAAACTGTGAGGATCAGTGTCCGGTCATGAACGAACATGTTGATAAAATCATCGACCTCCGTCGCCATCTCGTCATGATGGAAGGCAAGATGGATCCGGAAATGCAGCGGACGATGGCAAACATCGAACGTCAAGGTAATCCATGGGGGATGAACCGAAAAGAGCGCGAAAACTGGCGGAAAAACCGTGATGAACTCGTCGTTCCGACAGCGAAAGAAAAGAAGAAAGCAGGCGAAGAGTTCGAGTACCTGTTCTGGGTCGGGGCGATGGGATCGTACGATAACCGGAGTCAAAAAATCGCGATGGCGTTTGCCCGTATTCTGAACGAGGCAAATATCTCGTTTGCGATTCTCGGAAACGATGAGAAGAACTCAGGCGATACACCACGTCGAATCGGTAACGAAGTCTTGTTCCAAGAACTCGCGGAAGCAAACATCAAATCATTTGAGAAGTATGGCGTCAAAAAGATCGTCACGATTGATCCGCATGCCTACAATACATTCAAAAATGAGTACCCAGACTTCGGACTCAGTCTGGATGTCGAAGTCTATCACCATACCGAATTGCTCGCTCGTCTGATTGATGAGAAACGCATTACACCGTTACATGAAGTCAAAGAGCGGGTCGTCTATCACGATTCGTGTTACCTCGGTCGATACAATGATATTTACGACGCACCGCGTTATATTCTCGAGAAGATTCCAGGCATCACACTCGTCGAGACAGAACGTAACCGAGAAAAAGGCATGTGTTGTGGTGCTGGTGGCGGCATGATGTGGCAAGAAGAAAAAGTTGGTGCACGTGTCAACGTCGCGCGGACGGAACAATTGTTGACCGTCCAACCATCCGTCATCGGGTCAGCATGTCCGTACTGTTTGACGATGCTTAGTGACGGTACGAAGGCGAAGGAAGTGGATGAAGCAGTCGCCACGTATGATGTCGTCGAATTATTAGAACGTTCTATCGTTGGTATAGCGGTCGAAGAGCCAATTGCCACCGTTTAAAATTAGAAGTGTATAAACGATTATTCTCGTATCAACGGGAGTAATCGTTTTTTTTATTAAAAGCATGACGTTTTACTGTACGGTTTTGACATGATAAAATAAAAGGACTAACTATGGAAAGGAGGTGAGAATCTTTTGGGAAGGCGTTACTTCGAATCGGTCAGGTCGCGGAGACCACCGGCTTATCAAAACGAACGATCGATTATTACACATCACTCGGTCTCTTAACATCAGAGCGTACTGCATCGGGTTACCGTTTGTATGACGAATCTGTCATTCATCAAATCGAAAAGATTGAATATTTGAAGTCTCAACGGCTTTCCCTGCAAGAGATTCTTGCTTCTTTTACGGAACGAGAACAAAAAACAGGAGAGACGATTTATCAGGAAGTACAACAATTACAGACGACGGTTGAAGGACTCGAGCAACGTTTGTTGCAGTCGACGGAAGTCGAAAAACAAGCGATTCGCTTAGAATTGTCCCGACGTCTGACATTGATTGCTTCTCTGATTGCACAGCTTTAATACAAAACAATGGAGGTGACCCCTGTTTAGGGGATTTTGGATACTATATTATTCATCAATTTATTTTTAGTGGTGTTGTTGATCGTGTTGACGGCGTTCTTCGTCGGATCGGAATTCGCTGTCGTCAAAGTGCGGATGTCGCGTTTGGATCAGATGATCCAGGAAGGCAATAAAAGTGCGGTCCTTGCGAAAAAAATCGCCGGTGATCTTGATTATTACTTGTCTGCCTGTCAGCTCGGTATTACCGTCACGGCACTTGGTCTCGGGGCACTTGGAGAACCGACAGTCGAAAAGATCCTGCATCCGGTCTTTGATGACTTCGGGATCTCTGCTGCTGTTTCAACACTCTTGTCGTTTGGTATCGCATTTGTATCCGTAACGTTCTTACACGTCGTCATCGGCGAACTTGCTCCGAAGACACTCGCGATTCAGTATGCAGAACGCATGACATTGTTATTTGCCCGTCCGCTGTATGTGTTCGGGAAGATCATGTATCCGTTCATCTGGTTACTCAACGGTTCAGCACGCCTGTTCCTCGGTCTGTTCGGTGTCAAACCAGCAGGACATGAACAAGCCCACTCAGAAGATGAATTAAAAATCATCATGGCACAAAGTTTCCAAAGTGGTGAAATCAATCAGACAGAACTTGCTCTCATGCAGAACGTCTTCGCCTTTGACGAGCATATTGTCAAAGACTTAATGGTTCCACGGATGCGGATGGAGACGATATCGGAACGTTTGACGAAGAACGAACTGATGGAAATCTTCATGGACAATCCGTATACGCGTTATCCGGTCACAGAAGAGAACGATAAAGACCGGATTCTTGGATACGTCAACGTCAAGGAAGTCTTGACGGATTACGCGAACGGGAACGAACATCCGGTGACACATTACGTCAAGGAACTACCGGTCGTTTCTGAAGTAACATCACTTCAGGACACATTGCGGAAGATGAAACGGACCCGGACACATCTCGTACTCGTCGTCGATGAATATGGTGGAACAGCAGGACTCGTCTCGATGGAAGACTTACTCGAAGAAATCGTCGGCGAAATCCGTGATGAATTCGATGCAGATGAAGTCGAAGAAATCGAACAAATCAAATCCGACGAATTTTTACTGGACGGTACTGTATTACTCGTGGATTTAGAAGAACGTTTCAACATTCGATTTACGAACGTCGAGGACGTGGATACGATCGGCGGCTGGATTCAGATGCACAACATTGATCTTCAACCCGGTGAGCACATCGATACACCAGATTTTTCGGTTGAAGTAACGGAGATGGAGAACTATCAAATCAATCGCGTCAAGATTTGGTTGCATCCAGCTGAACAAGTAGAAGCAGAAGGATAAGATGGTCGGTTCCTCATCGAGGAGCCGATTTTTTTATATCACATCAGTCAAAAAATCAAGAACTTGCGGATTGTGTGAACTTTCAGCGGTCATGATAGGAGAATGGTGGAGTGAGCGGGAATGTAATCTACAACTACCGTATTGTCGATTCGCGTCCTATGAAACGAGGAGGTATTCCGTGCTTGATCAGATTCCATTCTTACTGAGTCGTTTAGGTATGTTAGCACTGTTAGCCTTTCTATTGTCCCAGTGGCGCATTTCTCGATACATATTCAAGATGGACCGCGGGATGAATGTACCACTTCTTTTAGCATTCGTATCATCTGGTATTTTAATGAACTATGCGGGAATCGTGCTTTCGAATGATACAACGATTGATCCGTTACTCGGGTTATCCGTCAAAAAGGATGCTTTATTACTTGATACACGTTTAGCAGTCATCGTGACGAGTGGTCTGATCGGTGGACCAATCGTCGGTGGGATCACAGGATGTCTAGTCGGGTTGCACCGCTATTTACTCGGTTCTCTAGGGGCAGAAGCAGGTTGGATCATTGCGATGATAGCTGGACTCGTGAGTGGATGGTACCGGAAACGTTGGCGCTTACGGGATGATTATGCCTTGATTCCACCAGTCGGCATCGTCTTAGTCGCATTGTTCTTTGAAAGTGGAATCACGTTGTTGCTGGCTCCAGACACGACGCAGGCGCTTGATTTAATCAGTCATGCGGTGTTTCCGCTATTATTTGCGAACACATGTGGTGTCATACTGTTTATCATGATTTTACGAACGCAACTTCGACTCGAAGGTGATCTCTTCGTCCGACAAACGGAGCGTTCTGATCGGTTATTACAAGCGTTGCAACCCTTACGAAAGCAGGGGTTGACGTCAGAAGTCGCCCGACAAATCGGAGCGACATTATTAAAGGAGACGAAAATGCAACGTGTCGTCTTGCTCGGAGCGACGGAAGTCGTCATCGATATGACGGAACAGCAACCTGCTGTCTGTGGCGAACAACCGAGACGTGAGGAACAACAATGGATCGAGGCAGAAGAACCCGTTCGACAGGAAGATGAACTGACGGGACAGATTCTAAGCTTTCATCCAATACGCATCAACGGTCAAAAGGCGGGTGTCATCTGTTATTTCTCGAAAGATCTATTTGACGATACGGTCGAGCGAATGACGGAACAACTTGTCCGTTTATTAGCACGAGAGTTATACATGCACCGAGAAGAGCAGTTGCTCCGATTAAGCGGTAGAAAGATGAAACCTATGTTACACGTCAGTTATCTCAAAGGCATCATCGAAGAAATTCAGCGGACAGCCGATCCCGGAACTCCTGTAAAACATCAATTGAATGCGTTGCTTCAACTTTTGACGACAGCGACGCGGCACGATGAACATCCACTGCGTGAGGAACTAGCGACGCTAAAAGCTTATCTATCGCTCGAAGGTACACGCCGCCGTCCGAATCAATTGACATCCGCTGATATCACGGTCGATCTCGACATCGAGACTTCCGTTGAGGAATACTTCGTTTTCCCGTTCCTCGTGACACAGCTTGTCGATAATGCACTACGTCACGCGTTCGTAAAGGCAGGACGGCATCACCGGATTGATGTCCGCGCCTTTAAGTCGACGACGGGTTGGGTCATCGAAGTCGCAGACAATGGGCAAGGAATGCCGTTTGCTGTGATGCAACAACTGGATCAAAAAGAATCAGGTGATTCGAATCTGTTCTTGATTCGACGCGCACTGGAGGTGACATATGGTCCGGCTGCGTCACTACGTGTCTATTCCATTATCCATCAAGGAACACGAATCGAAGTCCGGCTACCTTTTCCATCACCTTGACGACAGTGGCACTTTGCTACTGTTGTTTTTTTGTGTTGCTTCAAGGGTAAATAGGAAAACAGCAAAACGTATTGTACAGGAGGAAGCAGATGATGATTACGACAACAGAAGTGGGTCAACTAGAAGATCAGTACTTGTTACGGTTCACGTTAGAGAATGTTCATGGACATAGTGTCGATATCTTGAACCGAGGCGCAAAAATTCTTGCGATACGGGTTCCAGATCAGCAAGGGATGATTGAAAACGTCGTACTCGCATTTGATGACCTGTCAGAATACCAGGATGATCCACACCATTTAGGCGCAACGATCGGACGTGTCGGAGGACGAATCGCGAACGGAGCGTTCGCGCTCGAAGGAATGACGTATGTACTTGAACAAAATGAAGGCGAGCATCATCTTCACGGGGGAAGCGAGAATTGGGCGAACCGGATGTTCACGCACGAAATCAACGATGACCGACTCGTCCTACGATTAGATAGTCCGAATGGAGAGAACGGCTATCCAGGTCACTTGTCGTTTGAGTTGACCTTCGAATGGACAGACGAGAACGTCCTGCATGTTCATTATGAAGCGGAGACGACGGCCTCGACACCGTTCAGTCCGACGAATCATACGTACTTCAATTTGACAGGTGAGGCGAAGACGACAATCGAACAGCACGTCCTGCGAATGGACGCCCCTTTTTATATTCCGTTGACGAAAGATGCCGTACCGACCGGTGACATTCTCCCGGTAACAGACACCGTTTTTGATTTTCTCGATGCCCGTTTTCTACATGAAGTCACACACGCACCAGACGAACAACTTCGTCAAGCGGGTAGCGGGGTGGATCATCCCTTCCTGCTTAGAGAAGGTGGGGAGATCGTTCTTGACGAACCAATCAGCGGGCGGCGGTTACGGGTCGTAACCGACCAACCGGGGGTCGTCGTCTACACGGCCAATCACTTGTCAGGCGAGTTCACGATTTGTGGAAGACGGGCAACGCCGTACCTGGGTATCTGTTTTGAGACACAAGGGCTGCCGGATGCGATCAATCAACCAGATTTCCCTTCCGTTGTCTTGCGTGCCGGTGAGCACTATCATAAGCGTACATCGTTTCATTTTCAGATGATGTCATGAGGTATCTTGCGATTTCCACTCCTGTATATGGTAGGATAGAGCAAGAAGAATCTAACGGAGGCTAAGGAAAATGACTAAAATTGCATGGGTGACCGATAGTATGGCCTATTTCACGAAGGAAGAGGCGGAAGCGATCGGCGTCAATGTCGTGCCGATTCAAATTTTACTTGGTGATACGGCGTATCAAGAGAATGCCATTACGGTCGAGCGTCTGTTTCGTGCCCTGGATGCGGACAAAAAGCTGATTGCAAAAACTTCACAACCGATCTTTGGGGAGTTCGTTGGAACATATGAACGGCTGAAAGAAGAAGGCTATGACTGTGCCATTGCAGTGCACTGTACGAATGGGCTCTCAAGTACCGTCCAAAGTTCAGCATCAGCAGCGGAAGCAGCCAGTTTCCCGGTTCATATCATCGACTCGCATACAGCGTTTGAGAACCAACAAGAGTTCATTCGTTACGGGATGGAGCTCGCGGCACAGGGGAAATCCGTCGAGGAAATCGTCGCAGCCTTACAAGCGTTGACGAAAAAGACCCATTTCTATATGATCGTCGGTAATATGGAAACGATGCGCCGGGGTGGACGTGTCTCATCCGGTGACTTGTTCCTTGCGAACCTACTCAGCATCAAACCGATCATCACGACGGATGAAGCAGGAAAAATCGTACCATTCAAAAAAGCACGTTCTTTAAAGAAAGCTTACATCGAAATGGTTAAACAAATCGATGAATCGATGCGTCAGCACACGTTCTATAAGAACCGGATTTATGTCGCGACGACGATGGCACCGGAAATGGCAGCGGAACTGCGGCAGCAAGTCGCAGCGAAGTTCCCGGATTTGACGATTCTCGAGGGCACGTTCGGACCAGCAATCGGGACGCATGCCGGAGCAGAGACGGTTGGTCTATTCTGGATGAATGATTAAATTAAAACGGATACGACAAGAGGCGACGGATTTTCCGTCGCCTCTTGTTTTGTTCAAGCTGTAAGTGTGATTCCAAGGAAAGCTGCAAGAATTCCGAAACCGTAGCTTGAGATGAGATAGAGGGTAAGTACTTTACGATTTCCGTCCTGAAATAACTGCAACGTCTCGATTTTGAACGTTGAGAACGTTGTAAATGATCCAAGGAAACCGGTACCTAAGAGTAACGTCCATGTCGTATCCAGATGCGCACCGATGACGAGACCAAGCAAAAACGAACCGATTACGTTAATCAGGAACGTCGCTAGTGGAAATTCATGTTTCCAAAACGTCTTCATCCATTGACTGACAGCAAAGCGACTGATAGCACCACAAAAAGCACCGATGGCGAGGGCGAGTAATGTCATTCAGTCACGTCCTTTCGTCACGTAACGCAGTCGTCTTGTCCCAAGAGCGTAACCGAGATAAGACAGGAACAGACCGCCGAACAGGCTGACGAGTACGTAGAGGAACGCATCCGCTAGATGACGTTCGTTGAGTAACGTCACGGTCTCGACGCTAAATGTCGAAAACGTCGTAAATGAGCCGATGAAGCCTGTTCCGATGGCAGTGATCACATATTGATGCAAGAGTTTCGTTCGAAATAAAAAATGTGTCGCATAGCCGAGCAGAAAGCTACCGATCAAGTTGATCGCAAGCGTGGGCCACGGGAAAGGACCGACTGTAAAGTCGCCAATCAGCAGTCCGAGTCCATAACGTGCAAAGGCACCGAGAATACCTGCGAGACCTACGAGTACATAGAGCATAGGAATCCTCTTTTCTAAAAAAAAGTCTACGTTAAACGTACTCCCGCTCTCAAGAAAGCGTCAAGAAAAAAAGTCATCCGAGGAACTTAACGATTGAATTCATTCTGCCGATGAACAATTGTATGAGTTTACTATGATGAAGGAGTTTGAACAAGATGGTATCTGCCCTCGAGCAACAAAGTACAAAGATTTTGTCCCGCCTGATTGCAACGTTGATTACGATTGCGCACCCATTGATTTTCTTATTTGCCCAAATGAATTACGTTCCGATCAGTGTGTTTTATCAATTTTTAGTCGGTGGTCTGATCTTGACGGTCGCGTTGCTTGTCGGCAACCGCCTCCTCGGACATCGTCCGAGCGGGAAATATGTTCAAGTGACATTAACGTATCTCGTCCTCGCCTTGGTTTTGACGACATTACCGTCCCCAAGTATCTGGACGATTGCTTACCTTTATTTGACGATTTCAATCGTCTATTTGATTCCGCGTCTGGTCATTCTCGCCGGAATCCTTGGATTGGTTGAAATGGCAGTATTCACAGTGCTTGGAACGATTGTCTTTACGAATACGTTCGATTTGATCGTCGCGTACGTCATTTACTTGATGATTTTCTCAGCGGCTGTCTTCGTTGCTGTTTTTGGACGGAACATCATGCTAACCGTCCGAAAAGAACAAGAACGGTCGGAAGCATACGCAACAACATCACAAATTGCCCTGAAACAAACGGCAGCAACCGCAACGGAAGTGACGACGTTCACAGAAGAAATGAGTGAAACGGTCGACGCGGCGAAGGATTCGTTCAGTCAGGTCGATTTAGCGATGCAACAGTTAGCAAGTGAAGCAGCAGGTAGCGTTCAAGCGATTCGTGAAATCCGTCAATTGAACGAACAACAAGTCAATCGGATGGAGGAAGTGACGGTATCGGTCGACCGTGCCCTCAAGCGAAGCTCCTCATCACGGACGACAGCTGAACAAAGCAGACAGACGATCGGTCTTGCTGGACAATCCCTGCACCAATTAACGACGAGCATGGATGAGTCGGTCACGTCGTTCGGACAGCTTGCTGGGCGTTTCCAGGAAATCGTCGCTATCACGTCGACTATTAATGCGATTGCGACGCAAACGAACCTGCTTAGTCTTAACGCGTCGATCG
>NZ_DFQK01000025.1:7349-9648 GCF_002377745.1 Exiguobacterium sp. UBA3491 | reverse complement strand
CGAAAAGGTTTTACGGTCGTTGCGCAAGAAATTCGTAATCTATCATCACAGACGGCAGAAGCGTCGAAGGAAATCAATTCGATCATCGAACGTGTTGAGCAGGACGTTACGCAAACCGGAAACTCGATTCATGCGAGCACAACACTGCTACGTGAACAAGAAGAACGGATGGCAGAGAGTCAATTGGCGCTACAGACGATTGAGACGGATACAACGGAAGTCGTTGGTTCGATCCAGTCGGCGCAGACTCAGTTCGCGACGATGACAAGTAGTCTTACTGCTATCACGACAGCAACCAGTCAACTCGACACGTTCATGAATGCCTTGCTCGCGCAAAGTGAGTCATTATCAGGTCTGACACGTCATCAAGTCGGACAGATCATGGAACTGCAACAGGCGATTCATGCCTTGAACGAGACGGCGTCCACCCTTCAGCAAACGAATCGTTAACGAAACAGCTCCTCATTGATCAGTGAGGAGCTGTTGTCTATCCTCAGACTGTTTGTTGGTGGAACGGACGGGGAAGAAGATAGGGAATGATTATCGAAGGAGGAGTCAACGGATGAAAGCAGCTTACATTGAACAGTATGGTGGATCGGAACAATTTAAGATCGGAGAACTGGAAAAGCCGGTCATCGGACCAGATGATGTTTTAATTGAAGTCTATGCCGCGAGCGTAAATCCGGTCGACTGGAAGTTACGAGAGGGGTACTTGCGTCAGATGCTGAGCTACGAAATGCCGCTCGTTATCGGTTGGGACGTTGCAGGAGTGATTCAGGAAGTCGGAGAAAACGTCTCGGATCTTCAAGTCGGGGACGCCGTCTTCAGTCGTCCAGAAATCGCTCGTCAAGGGACCTATGCGGAGTATGTCGCAGTTGATGCGCATTTAGTTGTGAAAAAACCAGAATCGCTCAGTTTCGCAGAAGCAGCGTCCCTTCCGCTCGTCTCGCATACAGCGTGGCAGGTCATGTTCGAAGTGATGGATGCGAAGCCAGGTGATCGGATCTTTATTGGTGCCGGATCAGGGGGCGTCGGAACGGTTGCGATCCAACTTGCGAAAGCGAACGGGTTGTACGTCATCACGTCAACAAGTACGAAAAATGTCGACTGGGTAAAATCGCTTGGAGCCGACGAAGTCATCGACTACAAACAAGAAAATCCAGCCGACCGTGTCCGGGACGTCGATTTTGTATTCGATACGATGGGCGGAGACAAGCAAGGGGAGCTCTATCAGATGCTGAAACCAAATGGCATGCTTGTTTCGATTTCCACACCACCCGATGAAGAGCAAGCGAAACAACACAATGCCCGTTCGGCCTATGTCTTCATGCAACCGACCGGTGAGCGTTTGCAACATATCGCTAAAGCCGTCGAGCGAGGCGAATTGCAGCCTGTCGTCGATCGAATCTTTGATCTCGACCAGATCAAGGAAGCACACGATTATGGCGAAGAAGGGCATGCGAAAGGAAAAATCGTCATCCGGGTCAAAGGAGAATAAGGAGAAAAGAGCGCTGAAATCAGCGTTCTTTTTTGTGTCCTGTCAATCTATTTTTCATACCTAAAACAAAAAATAACCTGGTTAAAAAAGTGTGAAGGTTAAAGGGTTGCTTCTTCCTATACTAGAGCTATCAGACGTGAGTCAGCCAAATTAAAAGGAGGAAGTAACATGAAAAAAGGATTGAAGTGGGCAGGAATCATCGTAATCGGAGCAGTTATTCTCGGAAATTTAGGGGATGATGAAGAACAAGCAGCACCGGAGAAAAAAGTAGAAGTTCAACAAGAAGCAGTTCAATCAGAAGCAAAACCAGTGAAAGCAAAGGCAGCCGCAAAGCCGGTCAAGAAAACGTACGGGATTAATGATAAGGTGAAAGTCGGTAAACTGACGTACGTCGTCAATGACGTCAAGATGGTCGATACGCTATCGAATGTCCTTGGCGAGAAGAAGACATCAGGACAATTCTTGGTCATCGGTCTGACGATTCTAAACGGAGATAAGGAAGAGCGCTTCGTCGACAGCAACATGTTTAAAGTTAACGTCGGCGATACGGAATACTCAGCCGATACGGAGCTTGATCTTTATGCGAATGAAGACGGAATGGGCTTCTTCTTAGAGACGATCAACCCGAATATCAAGAAAACTGGCAACATCGTCTTCGAATTACCGAAACAGGTGAAAAATCCGATGCTTGAAGTCTCGTCTGGCTTTGGCTGGGCAGGTGGACAATCAAAAGAGATTCAATTGACACAGTAATGAGTGACCATAGAAGAGACTCAATAAAAGAATGACGCGTCTTTTCAC
>NZ_DFQK01000025.1:0-7262 GCF_002377745.1 Exiguobacterium sp. UBA3491 | reverse complement strand
GAAAGCGGGTCTTGTTTGTCTCTCACAGCGCATAAATGCGCTTTTCCTGTAGGAGTGGCGTGAAACGCGTCATTCTTTTTGTTACGAGATAAGGGTGGCAGATCATCATTCTGCCACCCTTATCTTTGTGGAAACTGATTTTTGAGTCAGCCCCTTCTTGTTACCGTCCTGATTGTTGGATCGAGAGTTCAGGCGTTAATCGATCGAGTAAAGCAAGCGTCTCCGGATGAGCGGCAAGCGTCTGGTCGAGTGCGTTCCGTTCAGTCTCTAGACACGCTAGATAACGTTGAGCCGCTTCAGCGTGCGTTGCGGGTGTCAAAACGTCATAGATTGCTTCAAGCGCAAAGCGTGGATGGTCTGGCAATGTCGTCGGAATCGTCTTTAATCCGAGTTGCGCTCGTTCAGGAACATGATGATGGAGTAATACTTTTGCGAACTTGATCAAGGCGCTACGGAGCATCTCGACTGCCCATAAGTCATTTCCCCGTGCTGCTGCTTTTTTATATTGGAACAAGAACCAGACAGCATCGATTGCTTCATCGGTCGCTTCTTGAGCAGAAAGCGTTAAGTCACATGTATCGGTAAAGTCCGTCAACTGTTCTTGTGGATCATACAAGACACGCAATTGATCCTTATGATTCAGCGAATCGAGCGTCACCGTAAACAAATCAATATGTAGCAGATCATCATAGACGACGATCATTTGTGGGGCGATGATATCAATCTCATCTTTCCAGATGATTGAACGATAGGCAGAAAGGTGGGACAAACGACGCGATAAGAATTTTGTTTGACGTTCTTCTGAGACGAGACAGTACAGATCGATGTCTGAATGAACATCTTCTTCTCCCCGCCCGAAGGATCCTTTCAAGAAGATGGCTTCGACTGCAGGATCTTGTTTGAGTCGAGCAACGAGTTGCTCGATCGCATGAAGTTGATGCATGAGGACTCATTCCTTTCCGAAAAACAGAAGTCTATTACGTCAGTATACGTGATAATAGACAGGTTTTTCCATGAAAAATAAGAAATCGCATCGAAATGGATTTCTCATTGAGAAGCGGAAGCGAGTTTTTCTTTCTGTTCAAGATGAAGGACATGTTGTTCCCCCCATGCATTGATGGCGTCAAGAACTGGAATGAGTGTCCGACCATAATCCGTCAGTGAGTATTCGACGCGGGGTGGGACTTCTTGATAAATCTCGCGATGGACGATATCGTTCAGTTCGAGTTCACGCAGTTGAGCCGTCAGCATCTTTTGCGTAATGTTCGGCAATTGTCGTTTCAATTCACTGAAGCGAAGCGTTCCGTGTGTGATTAAGACGAGTAAAATCGACGGCTTCCATTTTCCGGTCAAGATTTCGAGCGCTGTTTCGACCCGACAGCTTGGTGTCTCTTCCATCAGTCTTCCTCCTTCATGGTATCGTTTAGGATACTATACCACTTATTCGTGCCTACTTCCGCTTCGATCGCTTCCGCGTAATAATAGGGGTACGAGCTATTTCATTGAAGGAGGAAACACCATGTCGATTCATCCACAAATCACACTCGGTCCCGTTCGCTTGCGAATCACGGACCTCGATCGTTCGATTTCATTTTATACAACGTCACTCGGATTACGCGTGCTGACGCAAACCGATCAGTTGACGGTGCTTGGTGCACAAGATACACCACTCGTTGAACTTGAAGTCCACCCGAATGCCCGCCGTTTCCCACCGAACTCGGTCGCCGGGTTATACCATTTTGCGATTTTGCTACCGAACCGAAAAGAACTCGGCTTCGTTATCCGGAATTTGATCGAACAAGGAATCGAGATTGGTCAAGGTGACCATCTCGTCAGTGAAGCGTTTTATCTGTCGGATCCAGACGGGAACGGGATCGAAATTTATGCCGATCGTCCACGTGAGACCTGGACGTACGAAGCAAACGGAGACGTCAAGATGACGACGGATCCCGTCGATTGGCAAAGCATGCTCGTCGAAGCGGGAGAAGAAGACTGGTACGGCATGCCAAGAGATACGGTCATGGGACATGTCCATTTCCACGTCAAGACACTCGAAGCGGCGCGGGCCTTTTATGTCGACACGCTCGGCTTTGAGGTTGCGGCTGACGCTTCGCGGATGCGTGCGTTGTTCGTCGCTGCCGGCGGCTACCATCATCATATCGGTCTGAACGTCTGGTCGGGAGTCAACGCACCGACGAATCCGGAAGATGCGGTCGGACTTGTCTACTGGACGCTGCGTTATCCGGATCAAGCGACGCTTCAAGCAGCCATCGAGACATTAAAGTCTTCTGCTTATACCGTTACAGATCAAGCAGATGCTGTCTATGTTACCGATGATGCCGGAATCACTGCTCGATTGACAACGTAACCGAAAAAATCCCCTTGCGGCGAAAAATCTGCAAGGGGATTTTTTGTTTTATCGTGAAGATGATGTTGCATTGCCGTCATACCGGCTGATCAACTCATACGGTCTGACTTTATATAAGGCATGCGGGAAGTAGTGCGGATCCATCGCGTCAAGCGTCCGTAACTGGAAATGCTCCCGTTTGATGTATTCACTCAGCGAGTCACGTGTCAGCGGGAAGAAGCCGACATCCGTCGTTTCACCTTCTTGTGTCGCAAGTTCACCGCCAACCGCTTTTCCGCGGAAGCAGACACAAAGGACATGACTTGAGACATTTTGATAGATACCGGTAATCCCGTCAATCGTGACATCGACACCGGTCTCTTCTTTGACTTCCCGTTTGATCGCGTCAAGAATCGACTCGTGATTTTCGACTTGTCCACCCGGCATCTCATACGTATCACCCCGGTGGAGGTTGCGGACGAGCAAGACTTCATCGGCATCGTTCGTGATGTACGCGGTCACGCTGACGATCGCGCGAGGGGGAGCATACGTACCAGTCGACGTCATGAAATCTTCATAGGATTTGATATAGAGGTTTTTGCCGAGGCGCGCGCGCTTCTTCATCGCTTCGCGACGTAAGGCACTGTTGCGGACATCACGATCGACTTGTTCGTAATGTTCACGGTCGCGGTATTCCCAGATAGCGATGACTTCATCTTCTGCCTCCGTCACCCAGCGCCCAACAAGACGGGCACCATGACTGACTTGAAGCGGGTACAAATAGGTATGGAAAAACTCAGTGAATTCTTCTAGGCGTTCGGGACGAATCGTATAGGTCTTCCGGCGATGTAGCATGGAAATTCCTCCTATCAGATGAGCGTTCAGATGTACGCTACACCCCTTCTCGAATGGATGGAGGAAACCCTTTTTTCTCGATGTGGGAAAAGGATTTTTTATGAAAAGGGGCTGAATCCATTCATATGACGTAACAGGCTTTCCGAAATTGATGACGATTTATTTTGCTCAAAAAAGTACAGCTAAAGAAGAACTTAAGAAATGGATAGGGCTCAACTTCAGAAAAATCGGGGATACTGAAAATAGAGAGAAATAGAAAGTAGGGATACGTGATGGATATCATGGCACTCGTCCGCCTGGCTGGCGGAATCATGTTCACCCCATTGTCGGACGATGTCTTGATGATGAGTTTTGCAGCACTTCGATTACGAGAGGGGATGTACCCGGTCGTCATCTGGCTGACCGCTTGGCCGATCTCCTTCATCGCCTTTACGTGGTTTTATCTACTTGCTCGGTTCTTCCGTGAGATTCCGCTCGTCAAACGCTGGATGAAATCACGTTTCTTAGAACGAGCAGAAACGATCATTGAACGACGGGGATTATGGGCAATCGGACTATCGTTCTTCTTACCCGGCGTCAGACACCCGATTCATTATGTCGCCGGACTCCTCGGTTATCCGTTACCGCGCTATTTAGTAATGACATTCTTAGCAGCAGGCGTGTATACAGGACTCTGGACTTTTTTGATCGTCCGGATCGGAGAAGCCGTGACGTGGTCGGAGCTATGGAACTGGCTCCAGGTGAATCCAGGGATCGTCGGCTCTGTCGTGATCATTGTGATCGGTATTGCCGTCATCGGTATCGTGCATCATCGCCGTCAAAAGGATGCGGTAGAAGAGAGTTCTTCGATTTAAACGATAGGTACTACGTGAGCGAATCCATTGCTGGATTCGCTTTTTTGATGAAGTTTGATTTTATGAATATAGATAGTTTTTTGAAATAAGAAGTAACCTGCAAAAAAAGTGAAATCATTGTCAAAAAATGACGCACATCACTTCTTAAAAGCTACCTGATTTACACACTGGATTGGCAATTTATCGTCACAGGTAGTTATCTGAAACTGGATTGTAAACTCTTATACTAAGAGGTGTTCACAGAGTGGACATATTTAACTGGGGTCAAGGGGGATCACGATGAAAGAAGAACAACAAGCCAAAAGAAAGCGGCAGAGCTGGTATCAATCGATGTGGCGGTGGCATTTTTATGCAGGAATTATTTTTGCACCCATCTTTATTATTTTAGCTGTCACAGGATCGATTTATCTCTTTAAACCGCAAATTGAAGATGCCTTATATGGTGATATGATTTTCACACAAGAAACAGGTAAACCCGTCACGCTTGAGAAACAGATGGATGCGGTCAAGGATGCGTATCCGAAAGCGACGATCACGTCGATCGGTCAATTCGAAGACGCGGACCGGACGACACGGATGGGAATTCAAGTTGGGGAAAAAGCTGGATACGCCTATGTTGATCCGTACACAGCAGAAGTGACGGGACAACGGATGGGAGATGGACCTCTTGGCTTCATCAAGACGATTCACGGAGAACTGTTCGCGGGGAAAGTCGGGAACCTGCTTGTTGAACTGGCAGCTAGCTGGGCGATTATCTTATTGATCACAGGTACATATCTATTTTGGCCGCGTGGGGAACAAGGGAGCTTTAAACGCGTGTTTCTCCCTTCATTCAAGAAGTCGAAAGGATCACGTAACTTCTGGAAGGGACTGCATGGATCAGTTGCTGTCTGGTCAACGATTGGTCTTCTGATCATCATCGGTTCTGGACTAGCTTGGTCTGGTGTAGCAGGTGAATGGATCAACACGGCTGCGACGAAAACGAACTCGAACTTCCCGCAGTATGCATTTGGTCCAGATGAGACGATGCAATCGCAAATCGTCACGAAGGATATCGCACAAGATATTCCATGGGCAACACAAAACGATGTCGTCCCGACTTCTGGACCGGCAAAACCGATCTCGTTGTCAGTGACGGACATCGCAACACAAGCAAAACAACTTGGTATGGAGCGTCCTTACCAAATCAGCTTGCCACAAGGAGAACAAGGGGTTTACACACTCTCTTCCTTACATAGTGAGCCGCTGAAGGAAAAAACGATGAACGTCGATCAGTACTCAGGCAATGTCTTGTCGAACGTCACGTTTGCCGATTATGGCTTCATGGCAAAAGCCATCTCGATGGGAATCGGGTTCCACGAAGGACGTCTTTTCGGTCTATTGAATCAACTCGTTGGACTCGCACTATGTCTCGGTTTGATCTTCATCGTTGTTAGTTCGTTCGTTTTATGGTGGAAACGCCGGAATGGTGCGGGTCAATTATCGGCACCAAAACGTGCCGTCGACCAGCGTGTCAAACGAATCGTCGCACTGCTTATCGTCCTGATCAGTCTGACGATGCCACTCGCAGCGCTTTCCGTCTTTGCGATCTTGATTCTTGATTTCATTCTGTTCCGTCGCCGGACAGGGGAAGAGGAGGTGGCGGCATGAGACGAATCGTTACGACGGTCATAATCGGGAGTGCCGTGTTATTAGCGGGCTGTCAGTTCGAGACGAAAGCGGCTCCGGTCGCGATGAAAGTCGGATTGTATGCGCCGGAAAAAATGGAGGAACCTGCTAATACGACGGTGTCTGTCGAGATCGAACATCCTGATAATGTCGATGAAGTTCATGTTCAGGTGACACCATACGGCAGTGAGGAAACGGAAACATTCGAGACGACACATCGGAAAGGGCACTATGTCAGTAGTATCCCGTTCAAGCAGGCGGGGATCTATGTCGTCAACGGCATGGTGCACTCAGGTCAAGCCGTTTATACGCCAAAAACGCTCGTTCGCGTCGGCAAGGTATCTGACGCGGATTTCAAAGACGCACAAGCAAGTTTTCAGTCGAACGTGTCGACAAGTGGTGGACACGGACATCATCATTAATCATGTAAAGGTGAGCGAGCGATGAGCGATCTCACTTTCATGATGTCATATGAATATTTTAGAGAACCGAGGTAATGTCATGAATCAACCGCAAACGATGACGGAAGAGAAACAAGTCACGACGTCATCTAACAAAGTGTATCGGACGATTTGGCGGTGGCACTTTTATCTAAACTAGGCGAGAATACTCCCACTTCTAAACGATGAGGATGAAGCCTCAGTAAAAGTGCGAGATGAATCTCCAACCTCCCTTTCGGGTATATCATCTGGAAAGGAGGTACACATCATGTTGAAGCATCGTGCGTACAAGTTCAGACTATACCCGACGAAAGAGCAGAAAATCATGATTTCTAAGACGATCGGCTGTTCGCGCTTCGTCTTCAACTATTTCTTATCGAAGTGGGAAGAGACTTACAAAGAGACCGGAAAAGGGCTTTCTTACGGCTCTTGTTCGAAAGAACTTCCGTTGTTAAAACAAGAGTTTGACTGGTTGAAAGAAATTGATAGTACGTCCGTACAAACGAGCATCAAACATCTGGCAGATGCATATGACCGTTTCTTCAAGAAGCAGAACGAACGCCCACGCTTCAAGTCGAAGCGCAACCCTGTCCAATCCTATAAGACGAACATCCAAGGTAAGTCTCAACTTCCGGAAGTCTCGATTGTAGGCAACATGCTTAAACTCCCAAAGCTGAAGTGGGTCCGTTTCGCAAACTCGAAGCAGGTAGAAGGACGAATCTTGAACGCCACAATCCGACGTAACGCTTCAGGAAAATACTTCGTCTCCCTGCTCGTTGAACAGGACATCCATGAACTGCCGAAGACGGGTTCATCCATCGGCGTCGATGTCGGGTTGAAGAACTTTGCCATCCTGTCGGACGGCATGATCTACCAAAACGCCCGTTACTTCCGAACGCTGGAGAAAAAGCTGGCACGCGAGCAATGCAAGCTCTCTCGACGTCAGCGCATCGCCTTGGCTAAGAAAGTTAAGCTGTCCGAGGCAAGGAACTACCAGAAGCAGAAACGAAAGGTCGCCCGCATCCATGAAAAGATCGCCAACAAGCGCACCGACTTCCTGCACAAGGTATCCACCGAGATCGTCAAAAACCACGACGT
>NZ_DFQK01000016.1:0-23119 GCF_002377745.1 Exiguobacterium sp. UBA3491 | reverse complement strand
TCGTTCAGTTTTCAAAGTCCAATATGTCATTTGACGACTTTTAAATCTTACAGTAAAGTAATATGTGATGTCAATTACTTTTTTGAAGTTTTTCTCGTCTGTGACGCTCGCGTTTGGCGTGTGCCTCAGCGACATGTATTAATATATCAACTCTTGTTTTTTTCGTCAACTGTTTTTCTAAAAAAACTTTAGAAAAAAGATAGACCCGCTTGAACCGGTAAAACACTACCCGTTCGCGGGTCTTTTTCGTTACGCCTGTTTTTGAGATTGTCCTTGAGAAGCGGGCTTTTCTTGCAAGCGATGCAGCATTAGAATCTGATACGCATTACAGATTAAAAGTGTCGCAAGCGCCGCCCATAACATCCGCTTATCTTGTGTTGCCTGCAAAGCAGGTACCCATTCGATCAACGTGATGACTGTCATGAGGAACAATGTCGGAATGAACGCTGTAAAGTTCGTTTCCCGTGCTTTCGTCCGCGCGACTAAGAATGCAATTAAAAGCAAGACGACCATCTCACCAATATAGAGACTTGTCTTATCAAAACCGTATGCTAGTCCACGTAGATAAACGCCATCAAATAGCGCAAATGCGATCAAGACGATCTGGACACGGTTCCAAAGCTTTGCGCCGCGGAACAGATCAAGTCCGACGCGATGTAAGATCAAGTACGAGAAGAATCCCATCAAACTGATGGCTGTCCACGTACTACTGTAGGAGAGAGCCGTCACATATCCGCTAATCGATTGATTCCGGATATATCCAGGTTCTGCTACCAAGTTAAACACGAAGCCGGCGAGCGTTCCGATTAGGAGCGTCATCCAAAACAGCTTCAAAAATCCTTTAATCTTCATTCTTATCCCTCTACTTTTTCGATGACACGCGTGGCGAGTTCATTATAGTATGTCTCAAATGGATGATCATCGCGATAAATGGATGGAGCGAAGTCCGCATCATTCGCATATGGTTGTCCAAGTGGAATCTTAGCTAGAATATCGGTTTTTAACGCTTCTGACAACCTCTCTCCGCCACCACTACCGAAGACATATTCTTTTTCGCCTGTCACTTTGCTTTCAAAGTACGCCATGTTCTCGACGATTCCGAGGAGACGATGGTTCGTTTTGATCGCCATCGCCCCTGCTCGTGCTGCAACGAAAGCGGCTGTTGCGTGAGGTGTCGTGACGATGACTTCCTGACAGCTCGGGAGCATCGAATGAATATCGAGCGCGACATCTCCTGTCCCCGGTGGAAGATCAAGCAACAAGTAATCGAGATCGCCCCATTCGACGTCCGCGAAGAAGTTGTTGAGCATCTTCCCGAGCATTGGTCCCCGCCAGATGACTGGTGCATTATCTTCGACGAAGAAGCCCATTGAGATGACCTTGACGCCAAAGCGTTCTGGTGGAACGATTCGGTCGTTCACGACAGTCGGACGTGTTTCGATTCCCATCATGTCTGGAACACTAAAGCCGTAGATATCGGCGTCGATCAAACCGACCTTCTTACCTGCTCGCGCGAGGGCGACTGCTAAGTTAACGGAAACCGTCGATTTCCCGACGCCCCCTTTACCGGAAGCGATCGCGATGAACGTCGTACCGGATTCTGGTTTAAGGATCGACGGTGTCGTCGCTGCTTGAATCCCGTGATCACCGAGTGCCTCAAAACGAAGTCCCACCGTCTTGAATCCTTTTTCTTTCAGTTCCTTGACGATTTGCTGTTGGAGCACAAGTTGCTCCCCAGAACCGGATTGTGCTAAAGCGATTTTCAAACTGACATAATCACCTTTAATCCGGACGTCACGAATGCCGTTCGTATCTGCAAGCGGGCGGTCAATCGTCGGATCGACGAGCGTTCCGACTACCTCGCGAATTTCTTGTTCATTCAACATAGTGCCTTCCCCCTGAAAACGTTCGATTTAATCCTTATCAGTATAACAAAAATAAGAGAGCGCTTGCACATTTCGACACCGGAAAGGATGACTTTTCCATGTCCGATGTCGGTTTTCATCGTTTTGCTCGATCATCCGCTCGTTTTAGAACATTCGGTTCCATGTACGAGGACCCACGACACCATCGACATTAAGTCCTTGACGTGTTTGATAGGCACGCACCTTCTGAACCGTCTCTGCATCAAAGCGCCGAGTCACGGTTGCTTTGACTGCACGCTGAATTCGTTCGATATCCCGTGGATTCATATTGGCTGCCCCTTGATACAACGGACGACCTGGATACGGAACGATCGCACGAGAGCGATTCGTCGTTTCTTCAGACACTCCTAGTAATTCAAAGTGCGGATAATCCTTAAAGCTCGTCCAGTCCCCACCCCAAGAAAAGCCACGTCGTTTCATCGCAGCAACAATCTTTTGAAAGCTTTGGTCATTTTGAAATAGCGATTGTGTACCGTCTTTTGAATATTGAAAGAGGTCGACGGCAATTCCACGGTTATGATTCGATTGTCCCCCGCGTGCATTCGTCACGATCGGTCCCGGTAGTGTCCGTCCCTGTGCGTACAATCGATTCTGTTCCGCGATCGATCGGTATCCTTGGGCGACACCGACATAAATTTCTTGCGCATGCATCTCCCGGATGACCTCTTGCGTCCGTTTAGCGACTTCTCGTGACAGTCCCGACGCATTCAACTTCCGATTCGCTCGCTCGAGTAACCAGCTGATCGATAATGCCATCTATGCTCACTCCCCTTTGTCTCCTGTTCCCGAAAACAAAATCCGCTATACTTATGGAATGCAGAATGATTTTAACTCATATCAAAAGGAGCATCATATCAAAAGGAGCATCCTATGAAAAAACGCATCATTTGGACACTTAGCGTCACCTGTCTTTTACACCTTGGCTTCATCCTGTATCTGACGCTGCAACCGACTGTCGCTACCAAGACGGAGTTACCGGACAATGCAACCGTCTTAAGTGAAGAAACCTCTTTTACGGGACATGTTGGTCAAACGACGGCACATACACCTATCCAATTCATACAATCTGTCTTTGTTTGGAGCATCCCGCTGACGATCGTCATCCTCTATCTTCTTCTGACGGCATTGCACCGATTACGCTCCACTCCGTCGTCTTGACTTGAATCGCTGTTCTGACACTTCGTCAGGAGAGCGGTTTTTTAGTGCACAAAAAAACCTCCCACCACAAGGGTGAGAGGGATTCGAAAAGAATTAACGTTTCGAGAATTGTGGTGCACGACGAGCTGCTTTAAGACCGTATTTTTTACGCTCTTTCATACGAGCATCACGAGTCAAGAAGCCTTTCGCTTTGAGTGCGCCGCGGAATTCTGGATCCGCTTGAAGAAGAGCACGTGAGATACCGTGACGGATAGCGCCTGCTTGACCAGTGAAGCCGCCGCCTTTGACCGTTACGATTACATCGTACTTGCCTTCTGTTTCTGTGATTACGAGTGGTTCTTTTGCAGTCATGATCAATGTCTCATAACCGAAGTATTCGCTGATATCGCGACCGTTAACTGTGACTTTACCGTCTCCAGCAACGAGGAAAACGCGCGCTGCCGCGTGTTTCCGGCGACCAGTGCCGTAGTAACGTACATCTGCCATCGTGTAGTTCCTCCTAAATTCGTATTAACCGCGAAGTTCGTAAACTTCTGGTTGTTGTGCTTCGTGCTTGTGTGCAGCTCCAGCGTAGACGTGGAGTTTGTTGAACATTTGACGACCGAGGCTACCTTTTGGAAGCATCCCTTTGATCGCGAGTTCAAGCATGCGCTCAGGTTTGTTAGCAAGCATATCGCGTGCAACAGTCTGCTTTAAGCCGCCTGGATGACCAGAGTGACGGTAGTAGACTTTTTTGTCGAGTTTGTTACCAGTTAAAACGATTTTCTCAACGTTGATGAGGATAACGTTATCCCCACAGTCAACGTGTGGTGTGAACGTAGGCTTGTGCTTACCACGGAGAAGTGATGAAACTTCGCTCGCAAGGCGACCGAGTGTTTTACCTTCAGCGTCGATAAGGAGCCATTTGCGTTCTACATCAGTAGCTTTCGCCATGAAAGTTGTGCGCATGTAAAATACCTCCTAAGGAATTAAAAGTTCTGTTTTTGATTTTTCATTTATTCACTAGGTGAATCTATCATAATCTTAGGTGTACGGGGCTAAGATTGTGGTTTCATAATAAATGAAATGCCAATAAACATTGTATGTTTTTTAATAGCCAATGTCAATTGCCTTTTTTCACTCCGGATAGAAAACTTCCCATAGATAGAGTCCATGAGGAGGCGCCGTCACGCCTGCGACGTTTCGGTCCTTTGCCAGCAACATTTTTTTGATGTCCTCTGGTGCAAAACGACCGCGTCCGACGTCAAGTAACGTCCCGACCATGATCCGGATTTGATTATAGAGAAACCCACTGCCCTGGAACCGAAAGACGAGTTCGTCACCGACTGTCATCAACTCTGCCTCGTAAATCGTCCGGACCCGGTTATCCGTTTCCGTCTTCGCGACACAGAACGAACTGAAGTCGTGCGTTCCGACGAGATGTGCCATCCCTTGACGGATGCGCTCGAGATCGAGCGGATACGGAATATGAACCGATAGATTCCGACGAAACGCATTTTCTTCGCGGCGGACGAAATAGCGGTATTCCTTTCCTACGACATCGTAACGCGCTTCAAAGGTCGGTTCGACCTCCTCGCAGCTCCGGACACGAATATCCGCTGGTAAGAGCGTATTCAGTGCCTTGACGACGTTCTCCGGGGGAATCGCTAGTTCCGTATCAAAATGAATGACTTGCCCGTAGGCATGCACCCTCGCATCCGTCCGTCCCGACCCGATGATCTTGACGGGATGTTTGTGCATCCGCGCAAGCGTCGTTTCAATCACTTCTTGAATCGTCACTCCGTTTGGTTGCACCTGATACCCGGCGTAGCCGGTTCCGTCATATTGAATCGTACATTTTAAACGACGCATTAACCGATCCCTCGCAATCCTACTAAACTGATCGTCAGGAGGGCGAGTAGGATGATCAGACCTGTATCCCGCATCGTCCACTTGGATTCCCGTAGACGTGTCCGTCCCTCTCCTCCACGGTACCCCCGTGCTTCCATCGCTGTCGCAAGATCCTCTGCCCGCTTAAAGGCGGAGATGAACAACGGAATCAATAACGGAATGATCGCCCGTAAACGTTCCTTGATCGGTCCTGCTGACAAATCAACACCACGTGCTTGCTGTGCCTTCATGATTTTCTCCGTCTCCTCCGCTAAGGTTGGTAAGAACCGAAGCGAAATCGATAACATGAGCGCAATCTCATGCGTCGGGACACGAACGACCTTGAACGGCTTCAACAACAATTCAATCGCATCCGTCAGTTCGATCGGTGAGGTCGTCAGCGTGACGAGTGTCGTGATCGAGACGAGATAGAAGAAACGTAATGAGACGATGATCGCGAGTCGAAGTCCTTCTTCGTAGATCCGAAGCCAGCCGAGTTCGAAAATCACAGCCCCTTCGCGCGTAAAGAACAGTTGGATGACGAACGTAAAGACGATCAGGAAAAGAATCGGTCGCAGTCCCTTTAGAACATAACGAAGCGGTAAGCGACTACTCATGAGTGCTAAGAACGTAAAAATGAGTAAAAAGATGTTCGTTGCTGCATTGTTCGCGAGAAAGACGAGCGGAATGAAGCAGAAAGCAAAGATGATTTTCGCAAGTGCCGACGACCGGTGCAAGTACGACTGACCGGGAATATGTTGTCCGACGATCATTCGCTCACCCCTTTCGTCATCAACCACTCGATCAACTTGGTCTCCGTCCGGATATCCGGTCGTTGCAATCCACGCCGATCAGCGACTTGCCAAGCAAGCGATAAGACGTGCGGAAGATCGAGGTGGAATTGCTCGAGCAATGTCTCTTCTTTAAACAGGTCAAGCGGTAGTCCGTCAAACGCCACCTGTGCATCTTCCATGACGATGACACGCTCGGCATACTCAAGCACCTGATCCATGTCGTGCGTGATCAGGAGCAATGTCATACCGGTCTCTGCATGGAGCCGGGCAAACAGACTCAGCATATGCTTGCGCCCTTGCGGATCGAGTCCTGCCGTCGGCTCATCGACGATCAACACGTCTGGTTGACTAGCGAGTACGCCGGCAATTGCAACACGCCTCATTTGCCCACCAGACAGGTCAAACGGCGAACGACTCCAAAAGACTTCATCGAGTCCGACAGTCCGTAATGCCTCTTTCGCTAATTGTTCAGCCTTCGCGGCATCATGACCGAAGTTCATCGGACCGAACATGACATCTTTTAAGACCGTCTCTTCGAACAATTGATATTCCGGATATTGAAAAACAAGCCCGACGCGACGTCTTAATGGCTTGAGGTCCTGTTTTTTCTTCGGTTCGACGATGATGTCATCGACTTGTACCTTCCCCACTGTCGGCTTGAGCAACCCATTGATGTGTTGCACGAGCGTCGATTTCCCGGATCCGGTATGCCCTACAAACGCAACAAGCGCCCCTGACGGAATCTCAAGATTCACATCACGTAGCGCGACTCGTTCGAACGGACTATTGAGTTGATACGTATAATTTAATTCCTGGATTAAGATTGGCATAAACGGTTCACCAATTCTCTTTCATCTAGTATCGTCTCCTCAAGTGAGAGACCTTGCGCCCGTAAACGTTCCTGTACCCGAACAACGAATGGAACATCGAGTCCGATGTCTTCTAAGAACGATGCATGACGAAAGACTTCCTGAGGGGATCCTTCTAATACGATTTTCCCGGCATCCATGACGATGACACGACTAGCCCGTAATACTTCGTCTAATTCGTGTGTAATCGCGATGACCGCCATTGGGTGGGTCGCATGGAGTTCTTGAACGGTCGACATGACCTCTTGTCGTGCTAATGGATCAAGCATCGATGTGGCTTCATCGAGCACGAGAACATCAGGGCGCATCGCAAGCGCCGAAGCGATTGCGACACGCTGCTTCTGTCCGCCGGATAGTTGATGGGGTTCCCGATCAACAAAATCCGTAAGGCCAACGCGCGCTAGACTGTCGTCGATACGACGAACCATTTCCTCGCGTGGCACACCCCAGTTTTCTAGAGCAAATGCCACGTCGTCGCGCACGGTCGTGCCAACGAATTGATTATCTGGATTTTGGAAAACGATACCGATCGCTCGACGCATCTCCCACAGTTGTTCCGGATTCGCACTTGAAAAGCGCTCAGCAACCGTAACGGTCCCTGTCTCCGGTAACAACAATCCGTTAAACAATTTCGTCAGCGTTGATTTTCCAGAGCCATTGTGACCAACGATGGCGACCCATTCACCTGAACGAATCGTCAGAGAGACCTCTTGTAGGGCTGCTTGCTCCTGTTCCGGATACCGATAGGTGACCTGTTCCAGTTCAATCAGCTTGTCCATGATCTCTCCTCCTTCATCAAATCAATACTTTCATTTTGTAGCAAAAGGGCAGAAGCGGGATACGCACTGCCCTTTTATGGCGAATCATTTAATGAGGATTAAACGAGTTCGATGATGACCATTTCTGCGCCGTCACCACGACGTGGTCCCATTTTCATGATGCGTGTGTAACCACCTTGACGCTCAGCAAAACGTGGAGCCACATCAGCGAATAATTTTTGGATCGCGTCTTGTGCTTTGCCCTCTGCGTTTTGACCAGCAGCTTCACGGCGAACGAACGATGCAACTTGACGACGAGCGTGGAGATCACCGCGTTTACCTAAAGTGATGAGTTTCTCTACGACTGGACGAAGTTCCTTCGCTTTTTGTTCTGTAGTTTGGATACGCTCATTGATGATGAGATCAGTCGCAAGGTCACGCAAAAGTGCCTTACGTTGTGAGCTTGTACGGCCTAATTTCGAGTATGCCATGGATGGATTCCCTCCTTCGTGCAATTAATAGTATTAGTCTTCTTTGCGCAAGCCTAGTCCGAGTTCGTCGAGTTTCGCTTGAACTTCCTCGAGTGATTTACGTCCGAGGTTACGGACTTTCATCATCTCGTCTTCGCTCTTGTTCGCGAGTTCTTGAACCGTGTTGATACCAGCGCGTTTCAAACAGTTGTACGAACGAACTGAGAGATCGAGTTCTTCGATCGTCATTTCGAGTACTTTTTCTTTTTGATCTTCTTCCTTTTCGACCATGATTTCAGCATGGAGCGCTTCGTCTGTAAGACCAACAAAGATGTTTAAGTGTTCTGTCATGATTTTCGCACCGAGTGACACTGCTTCTTCAGGGCGGATTGAACCGTCCGTCCAAACATCAAGCGTCAATTTATCGAAGCTCGCATCTTGACCAACACGTGTTTTTTCAACTTGATAATTTACACGTTGAATTGGCGTGTAAATTGAGTCGATTGGGATGACACCAATTGGCATATCGTCCCGTTTGTTATCTTCAGCCTGAACATACCCACGACCGCGGCGTGCTGTAAGACGCATATGAAGTGATGCACCTTCTGCAAGCGTTGCGATGTGAAGTTCTGGGTTGAGGATTTCGACGTCGCTGTCATGCGTAATGTTCGCAGCAGTGACAACACCAGCGCCTTGAATATCGATCTCAAGCGTTTTCTCTTCTTCCGAGTATACTTTGAGGGCGAGTTTCTTAAGGTTCAAGATGATTTGGGTAACGTCTTCTACAACGCCATCAATCGTCGAGAACTCATGAAGAACGCCATCGATTTGGACAGCAGTGACTGCAGCACCCGGAAGTGAAGACAATAGGATACGACGCAATGAGTTACCAAGCGTTGTACCGAATCCACGCTCAAGCGGCTCAACTACGAATTTACCAAACGTAGCGTTCTCGCTTAACTCGATCGTTTCAATCTTCGGTTTTTC
This sequence comes from Exiguobacterium sp. UBA3491, assembly GCF_002377745.1. NCBI lineage: Bacteria > Bacillati > Bacillota > Bacilli > Caryophanales > Exiguobacterium > Exiguobacterium sp. UBA3491. The sequence goes on along the minus strand of NZ_DFQK01000016.1, from coordinate 14,289 downwards.
GATTTCGATCATCTGAACCCCTCCTTGAATATCGTCATGTTGGCCATCGCGTTCAATCGCCAACCGCCTTGTGTACGTTTCTACTGCCTTGCTTGGTCAAACGATCAACAAAAGTCTACTCGAATCCCCGCTCTGCAGTACAAGACGGGTTACACGCGACGACGTTTTGGAGGGCGGCAACCGTTGTGTGGTACTGGAGTAACGTCACGGATTGCAGTGACTTCGAGACCGATTGCTTGAAGAGCACGGATAGCTGCTTCACGACCTGCACCAGGACCTTTAACGTTAACTTCTACAGTACGCATACCGTTATCCATTGCTGTTTTAGCAGCTGTTTCAGATGCCATTTGTGCAGCGAAAGGAGTCGATTTACGTGAGCCTTTGAAGCCCATGTTACCTGCAGTTGCCCAAGAGATTGCATTCCCTTGCATATCAGTGATCGTAACGATCGTGTTGTTGAATGTTGAACGGATATGCACGATACCAGATTCAATATTCTTTTTGACTTTACGTTTACTACGAACGTTCTGTTTGCGTTTTGCCATCTTAGTTTACCCTCCCTTACTTCTTCTTGTTCGCTACTGTACGGCGTGGGCCTTTACGAGTACGCGAGTTGTTTTTAGTGTTTTGACCACGAACTGGAAGACCACGACGGTGACGAACACCACGGTAGCAACCGATTTCGATCAAACGTTTGATGTTGAGTGAGATTTCACGACGAAGGTCACCCTCAACTTTGATTTTGTCTAAACCATCACGAAGTTGGTTCAATTGTTCCTCAGTCAAGTCGCGAGTACGAGTATCTTCAGAGATACCAGTTTCTTTCAAGACTTTTTGAGCAGTCGTTTTACCAACACCATAGATGTAAGTGAGTGAGATGACGATGCGTTTCTCACGTGGAATATCTACACCAGCAATACGTGCCATGTGTGCACCTCCTTGTTTAATTACCCTTGTTTTTGTTTATGCTTAGGGTTTTCGCAAATAACCATTACTTTGCCTTTACGGCGGATAACTTTACATTTTTCACAGATCGGTTTAACCGAAGGTCTTACTTTCATTGTGAATACCTCCTCCTGAAAAAATCGGAGTTTTTATTTGAAACGGTATGTGATCCGTCCGCGAGTCAAGTCGTATGGTGACAACTCAACCGTTACTTTATCTCCTGGCAAGATCCGAATGAAGTGCATCCGAATTTTTCCTGAGACGTGCGCGAGGACCGTGTGGCCGTTTTCTAACTCCACCTTAAACATCGCGTTTGGAAGCGGCTCGATAACCGTACCTTCCACTTCGATTACATCTTGTTTCGCCATCAATTATACCCCTTTCTCTATAAAGTTGATTGGGAGCCCAGACGATTTGTAGCGCTAGGGGCTTTCTACAAGAGCCATTGAGAGATCATCGGTCACAAACACGAGTGGATACTGGCTTATAGAAAGGTGACACCAATAACGCGCACAGCTCACTCTGCATCGACCGTTAAGATCTCGTAGCCGTCGTCTGTGATGGCGATGGTGTGCTCAAAGTGGGCGCACATGCTACCGTCCACCGTCACTACCGTCCAATTGTCGGATAGTGTGCGAACATAGCGTTTCCCGACATTGACCATTGGCTCAATTGCCAGTGTCATGCCGGTTTTCAGGCGCGGCCCTTTCCCCGGTGGTCCATAATGTGGAATTTGCGGATCTTCATGCAAATTTTGTCCCACGCCGTGGCCCACATATTCGCGGACTACAGAAAAATTCGCTGCTTCAACATGTGACTGAATCGCATGCGAAATATCTGTCAGGTGCACGCCAGCTTTGGCGCGCTCCAATCCTTTATACAGAGATTCTTCAGTTACGTCAAGTAACCGCTTCGTCTCTTCAGAGATTGTACCTACCGGATATGTCCAGGCTGAATCTCCGTGATACCCATTGTACTCTGCTCCGATGTCAATCGAGATGATGTCACCGTCCTGAAGTACACGATCTCCCGGAATACCATGGACAAGCTCTTCGTTCACGGAAGCACAGATGCTACCCGTGAAACCATTATACCCTTTAAACGATGGTGTTGCCCCTTGACTTCGAATATAGCGTTCAGCGATCGCGTCGAGTTGCCCCGTCGTGATACCTGGGCGAATATGAGCTTGAAGCTCCTTATGCGTCCGGGCGACGATTTGTCCTGCTTTACGCATGATGTCGATTTCACGCGGCGCTTTCGTGATGATCATTACTGATCACCAAGGAGTGCCTGAACATCGGAATATACATCGTTGATTGGACGATCACCGTCCAAATTACGAAGATACCCTTTTTCTGCGTAAAAGTCAATCAAAGGTTGCGCTTGAGCGACGTTGACTTCCAAGCGACGACGTACTGTCTCCTCTTGGTCATCTTCACGTTGTACAAGTGCTGATCCGTCGATATCACAGATTCCCTCCACTTTTGGTGGGTTGTAGAGAACATGATACGTTGCTCCGCAAGTTGGGCAAATCCGGCGACCTGTCAAACGAGGGACAAGTTTCTCCGGGTCTACACCAATGTGGATGACGTGATCAATTTGTTTGCCCAGATCTTCAAGTAATGCTTCAAGAGCATCTGCTTGTTTCACTGTGCGCGGGAAACCGTCAAGGAGAAAACCATTTGCACAGTCTTCTTTGGCGAGACGCTCACGTACGATGCCGATTGTGACTTCGTCCGGAACGAGTTCCCCTTTATCCATGTATGATTTCGCTTCTTGTCCGAGTGGCGTTGAATCTTTGATCGCCGCGCGGAACATGTCGCCTGTCGAGATGTGGGGGATCGCATAGTCTTCGATGATTTTCGCAGCCTGCGTTCCTTTACCAGCACCCGGCAAACCCATCAATACTAGATTCATGTCGGTAGCCTCCACTTCTATAGCTCTATAGACACAACAGAAAGGAAAGGGATGGTCCCCTTCCTCCCGCCTTATCGGATAAAGCCTTTGTAGTGTCGTTTAACCAATTGGCTTTCAATCTGTTTCATCGTCTCTAGTCCTACACCGATGACGATCAACAAGCTCGTTCCACCAATCTGCACCGAGTTCGGCAAGCCAGCAAACTTAATGAAGAATGTCGGCGTCACCGCGATGACAGCAAGGAAGAGTGAACCGAAGAATGTCAAACGGTATAGAATCTTCGTGATGTACTGCTCCGTTTGCTTACCAGGACGAATACCAGGAATGTATCCGCCTTGTTTTTGAAGGTTCTCTGCCATTTGTTCCGGATTAACCTGAACGAATGTGTAGAAGTACGAGAACGCGATGATCAGTGCCACATAGATCGACATACCGATTGGACTCGTGTAGTCGAAGATGTCACGGATCTTCGCTGCTGTTTCCGCACTTGCAAAGAAACTCGCAATCGTTGGTGGCGTCACCATGAACGACACCGCGAAGATGACTGGAATAACACCGGCAGCGTTCAATTTGATCGGTAAGTGTGCCGATTGACCGCCAACTGGTGTCCGGTTCACCGTACGCTTAGCGTACTGAATCGGAATCTTACGTGCAGCTTGCTGAACATAAATGACTCCGACGATGACCGCGATGATGATTAAAAGCAAGAGTACGATATAAAGCACGTTTACAAACAAAGCATCCCCTGCATTTTGGAGCTTCGTTTCGTAAATCTGGCGGAATGCATTCGGGAAGCCCGCGACGATCCCAGCGAAGATGATCATTGATATCCCGTTACCAATGCCCTTCTCCGTGATGAGTTCACCAATGAACATCAAGAATGCTGTTCCCGCTGTCAATACGAGTGCAATCATAACGTATGTCCAGGTGCCGAACTGTTCGTCGACAAGACCTGGGTAGATACGGTTAAATCCAAGCGCGATTCCAAACGCTTGGACTAAGCCGAGTACGATCGTTCCATAGCGCGTTACCGTTGCTAACTTCTTACGGCCCGCCTCTCCTTGTTTTGCCCATTCGGCAAACTTTGGAACAACGTCCATCTGTAAGAGTTGGACAACGATCGAGGCCGTGATATACGGCATGATTCCCATCGCAAAGAGTGAGAAATTCTGCAAAGCATTCCCACCGAATGAGTTCAAGAAACCAAGAATACCATTCTGGTCGATCTTGAACACTTCCGTGTTTACCATTGGCACCGGGATATGTGCTCCGATCCGGAACACGATGACCAATGCCAAGGTAAAGAGAATGCGCCGACGAATGTCAGCTACGCGCCACATATTGGAGATCGCTTGAAACATTAGATCACCTCAACCGTACCGCCGGCAGCTTCGATTGCTTGCTTCGCAGCGTCGGAGAACTTATGAGCTTTGACTGTTAGTTTCTTTTCGATCTTACCGTTAGAAAGAATTTTCACGCCGTCTTTCATGCCTTTGACTGCACGAGTCTCGACAAGAAGTTCTGGAGTGACTTCAGTTCCTTCTTCAAAACGGTTGAGTGTGTCAAGGTTAATGACCGCGAACTCTTTACGAGTTGGGTTGTTGAAGCCGCGTTTTGGTAAACGACGGTAAAGTGGGTTTTGTCCACCTTCGAAACCTGGACGAACACCACCGCCTGAACGAGCTTTTTGACCTTTGTGACCACGGCCAGAAGTCTTACCGTTACCAGAAGACATACCGCGACCTACACGGTTGCGTTCTGAACGTGAACCAGCAGCTGGTTTCAATTCATGGAGTTTCATAGTGGGGCACCTCCTCATAAAATTATATCGAACTATTACTCTTGAATTTCTTTTACTGTCACTAAGTGTGACACGTGGTTAATCATCCCACGCATAGCAGCGTTGTCAGGTACGACAACAGTCTGGTGCATCTTACGGAGACCAAGCGTACGAGTAGTAACGCGTTGGTTCTCCGGACGACCGATCATGCTGCGTGTGAGGGTAACTGCGAGTTTCGCCATCTGTTTTCCCTCCCTTTCTTAACCGCGAAGTTCTTCGACGGTTTTACCGCGGAGTTTCGCAACTTCTTCAGCACGTTTGAGTGATGTGAGACCTTCGACAGTCGCACGAACCATGTTGATTGGAGTGCTTGATCCAAGTGATTTTGAAAGAATGTCGTTGATTCCCGCTAATTCGAGAACCGCACGAACTGGACCACCAGCGATGACTCCAGTACCTTCAGAAGCAGGCTTCAAGAAGACGTGACCTGCACCGAATACACCGTTGACTTCGTGTGGAATTGTTGTGTTAACGATTGGAACGTTAACCATGTTTTTCTTAGCATCTTCGATTGCTTTACGGATCGCTTCAGGCACTTCCTGAGCTTTACCCGTACCGAAACCTACGTGACCATTCTTGTCACCAACGACGACGAGGGCAGCAAAACGGAAGCGACGGCCACCTTTTACTACTTTCGCGACGCGGTTTACGGTAACAACGCGTTCTTCGAGTTGATCCATGTTAATTTCTAACTGGCGCATGTAGAGGTTCCCTCCTTTTCTATTAGAATTTGAGACCAGCTTCACGAGCTGCTTCAGCTACAGCTTTGATACGTCCATGATAGAGATATCCTCCACGGTCGAAAACGACTGTTTCGATACCTTTTTCAAGAGCGCGCTCAGCTGCGAGCTTACCAACTGCTGCCGCAGCGTCAGTCGTGTTGCCTTTTTCAAGGTCGAGTGATGATGCAGATGCGAGTGTTGCATGTGTTGCATCGTCAATGACTTGTACGTAAATGTTCTTGTTCGAACGGAATACGTTCATACGTGGACGTGTTGCAGTCCCGATGATTGTACGACGGACACGACCATGACGTTTTTTACGCGTAGCGTTTTTATCTGCCTTTGAGATCATTTATGCCACTCCTTTCCGGTCAATTCGCATTCGCGAATTACTTACCTGTTTTACCTTCTTTACGACGAACGACTTCATCACTGTAACGAATACCTTTACCTTTGTACGGCTCAGGTTGACGGTACGAACGGATCAATGCAGCGACGTGACCAACACGTTCTTTGCTGATTCCGCGAACGATGAGTTGCGTATTCGTAGGAACTTCGACTTCGATGCCTTGTTCCGGAGTGTACTCGATTGGGTGTGAGTAACCGAGGTTGAGTACGATTTTGTTACCTTGCTTTTGTGCACGGTAACCAACACCTTGGATATCGAGTGTCTTAGCGAAACCGTTGCTTACACCTTCGACCATGTTCGCGATAAGCGCACGAGTCGTTCCGTGGATCGTACGGTTTGCTTTCTCGTCGTTCGGACGAGTGACAGTCAATTCATTACCTTCTACGTTGATCGCCATAGCTGGGCTGAACTCGCGTGAGAGTTCCCCTTTAGGACCTTTTACCGTAACCGTGTTGTTTTCAACTGTTACTGTAACGCCTGCTGGGATGACGACTGGCTTTTTACCAATACGTGACATTTAAGACACCTCCGTTCTTTTTATGCGTGTATTACCAGATGTATGCGATCACTTCGCCGCCGACTTTTTGTTGGCGAGCTTCTTTATCAGTCATTACACCTTTAGATGTTGAAACGATAGCGATTCCGAGACCACCGAGTACTTTCGGGATTTCATCAGCTTTCGCGTAAACGCGAAGACCTGGTTTCGAGATACGTTTGAGTCCAGTGATAACGCGCTCGTTGCTTGCGCCGTATTTAAGGAATACGCGGAGCGTACCTTGTTTGCTGTCCTCGAGATATTCAACATCGCGGATGAAACCTTCACGTTTGAGGATTTCAGCGACTTCACGTTTGATTGTAGAAGCTGGCATTTCCAACTTCTCATGGCGAACCATGTTTGCATTACGAATGCGTGTAAGCATATCTGCAATCGGATCTGTCATAACCATGCGATGTACCTCCTTTCACAACTTTAATGAATTACCAGCTTGCTTTTTTAACACCAGGGATTTGACCTTTATGAGCAAGATCACGGAACTTAATACGGCTGATACCGAATTTACCAATGTAACCGTGTGGACGGCCAGTGATACTACAACGGTTGTGTAAACGAACCGCTGAAGAGTTACGTGGGAGTTTGCTCAAGCCGATGTAGTCGCCTTGTGCTTTCAATTCTGCGCGTTTTTCAGCGTAGCGCTCAACGAGTGCTTGACGTTTTACTTCACGTGCGATCATTGATTTCTTAGCCATGTTGTCGACCTCCCTTATTTTTGGAATGGCATGCCGAGTGCAGTGAGAAGCTCACGTGACTCTTCATCCGTGTTAGCAGTAGTTACGATAACGATGTCCATACCACGGACTTTCGATACGCGATCGTAGTCGATCTCTGGGAAGATCAATTGTTCCTTCACGCCTAGCGTGTAGTTACCACGGCCATCGAAAGATTTTTTCGATACGCCACGGAAGTCACGTACACGTGGAAGTGACACGTTGATCAACTTGTCGAGGAATTCGTACATGCGCTCGCCACGAAGTGTAACCTTCGCACCGATTGGCATACCTTCACGAAGTTTGAAACCAGCGATTGATTTCTTAGCTTTCGTGATGAGTGGTTTCTGACCAGTGAGGAGCTGAAGCTCTTCAACTGCCATGTCAAGTGCCTTAGAGTTCGTAACAGCGTCACCAACACCCATGTTGATTACGATTTTATCGACTTTCGGCGCTTGCATTACAGAACTGTAATTGAATTTCTCCATCATTACTTTGACGATTTCGTCTTGGTATTTAGCTTTTAAACGGTTCATCAGAAAGTGGACCTCCTTTCTTTAAATCTTCTTATTTATCTAAAGCTTCGCCCGATTTTTTAGCGATACGTACTTTCTTGCCGTCAACCACAGTGAAACCAACGCGTGTTGGGTTACCTGTCTTAGGGTCGATGAGCATAACGTTCGATACGTGAATCGGTGCTTCTTTCTCGACAATTCCGCCTTGCGGGTTGAGTTGAGAAGGTTTTGAGTGTTTTTTGATCATGTTAACGCCTTCGACGATTACGCGATCTTTTTTAGGCATAGCTGTAAGGACAACGCCTTGTTTGCCTTTGTCTTTACCAGTCATAACCTGAACTTTATCACCTTTTTTGACATGCATCGTTAGAGCACCTCCTTGTAGGAATTCTTTGGAATTAAAGTACTTCCGGTGCCAACGAGACGATCTTCATGAAGTCTTTTTCACGAAGTTCGCGTGCGACTGGTCCGAAGATACGTGTGCCACGTGGGCTTTTGTCATCTTTGATGATGACTGCTGCGTTTTCGTCAAAACGGATGTACGAACCGTCTTTACGACGAACGCCACGTTTAGTACGAACGACTACTGCGCGTACAACTTCACCTTTTTTGACAACGCCACCTGGTGTTGCTTGTTTTACTGTACAAACAATAACGTCACCGATGTTAGCAGTTTTACGACCAGAACCACCGAGGACTTTGATCGTCAAGACTTCACGAGCTCCTGAGTTGTCTGCTACTTTTAAGCGAGATTCTTGTTGAATCATACGATTGTACCTCCCTCCGGATGTTTATTCACCCGAACTAATTAGAGTTTAGATGATTACTGCTTCTTCAATGACTTCTACGAGACGGAAACGTTTGTCCTTAGATAATGGACGTGTTTCTTGAATGCGTACAACATCACCGATTTTAGCTGTGTTGTTTTCATCATGCGCTTTGTACTTTTTAGAGTAGTTTACGCGTTTGCCGTAAAGCTTGTGCTTTACTTTTGTTTCAACTGTAACTACGATCGTTTTGTCCATTTTGTCAGAAACGACGCGTCCAGTTAACACTTTGCGGTTGTTAGTGCGTTCCATTGAGTGTTCCTCCTCTCAGAATCCGAGTGAATTATGCGTTGTTGATGCCGAGTTCGCGTTCACGAAGAACGGTTTTCGCGCGTGCAATCGACTTGCGCACTTCACGGATACGAGCAGGGTTCTCAAGCTGACCAGTCGCGAGTTGGAAACGAAGGTTGAACAACTCTTCTTTCCACGAACCGACTTTACCGTTAAGCTCTTCAGTTGTTTGCTGACGGAGATCAGTTGCTTTCATTCGTATCACCACCATTTTCTTCACGTTTTACGAACTTACATTTTACTGGAAGTTTGTGTGATGCAAGACGGAGAGCTTCGCGTGCGATCTCTTCCGATACTCCTGCGATTTCGAACATTACTTTACCCGGTTTGACGACTGCTACCCAGCCCTCCGGAGCACCTTTACCTGAACCCATTCGGACTTCAAGAGGTTTTTTAGTGTATGGCTTGTGTGGGAAGATCTTGATCCACACTTTACCACCACGTTTCATATAACGAGTCATCGCGATACGCGCTGATTCGATTTGACGGCTAGTGATCCAGCTAGCTTCTTGAGCTTGGATACCGAACTCACCGAAGTGTACTGTAGTACCACGTTTCGCTTTACCACGCATGTTGCCGCGGTGAACACGACGATATTTTACACGTTTTGGTAACAACATGTTGTGTTGCCTCCTTCCCTAGACGGATGTGGATTATTCTTCGTTTGCTGCTGCTTTTTTCGTAGGAAGCACTTCACCGTGGTGGAGCCATACTTTTACGCCAATTTTGCCGTAAGTTGTATCAGCTTCTGCAGTACCGTAATCGATGTCTGCACGGAGTGTATGAAGTGGGACTGTTCCTTCCGAATACTTCTCAGAACGAGCGATATCAGCGCCACCAAGACGACCAGAAACTTCAGTCTTGATTCCTTTGATACCAGAACGCATTGAGCGTTGGATTGATTGCTTCATAGCACGACGGAACGATACGCGACCTTCAAGTTGGCGAGCGATGTTCTCAGCGACGAGCTTAGCAACTGCATCCGGGTTTTTCACTTCAACGACGTTAACGTGAACGCGTTTGCCTTTTGCAAGGTTAGTGATGTCTTTACGAAGTGTTTCGATTTCAGAACCGCCTTTACCGATAACCATACCAGGCTTAGCAGTGTGAAGTGAGATGTTCAAGCGGTTAGCTGCGCGCTCGATTTCTACTTTAGAGACACTAGCGTCTTTAAGACGTTTTTCGATATATTCACGAACTACGTAGTCTTCATGAAGGAGATCAGCATAGTCTTTATCTGCGAACCAACGTGATTCCCAGTCTTTGATGATACCTACGCGAAGACCAGTTGGGTTAATCTTCTGACCCACGGTAATCCCTCCTTATTTTTCAGATACCACGATGTGAACGTGGCTCGTACGTTTGTTGATGCGGCTTGCGCGACCCATTGCACGTGGGCGGAAACGTTTGAGCGTTGGACCTTCGTTTACGTAAGCCTCAGTGACTACGAGGTTTTCGATGTTCATGTCGAAGTTGTGCTCAGCGTTCGCGATTGCCGATTTCAATACTTTCTCAACGATTGGCGTTGCTGCCTTGTTCGTGTAAGCAAGAATCGAAAGTGCTTCGCCGATTTGCTTCCCGCGGATTAAGTCTACTACGAGACGTGCCTTACGAGGAGCAATGCGAACCATATTAGCCGATGCTTTTGATTGCATAATGAGTACCTCCCCTCAGATTAACGTTTCGTTTTCTTATCGTTTCCAGCATGTCCTTTGTAAGAACGTGTTGGAGCGAATTCACCAAGTTTGTGACCGACCATATCTTCTGTCACGTAAACCGGTACGTGTTTACGACCATCGTAGACAGCGATCGTGTGACCGATGAACTCTGGGAAGATTGTCGAGCGGCGTGACCAAGTTTTGATGACATGTTTGTCACCAGCTTCGTTGGCTTTATCAACCTTAGCGAGCAGATGGTGATCTGCGAATGGACCTTTTTTCAAGCTGCGACCCATAGTTGTACCTCCCTTTGGCATGATTCAGGAACGGTTCCTACGAACCGTCCAGAAATCATGTAATTATTTTTTAGAACGACGGACGATATATTTATCGCTCGCTTTGTTTTTCTTACGAGTTTTGTATCCGAGTGCTGGTTTACCCCAAGGAGTAAGTGGGCCCGAACGACCGATTGGAGCACGTCCTTCACCACCACCGTGTGGGTGATCGACTGGGTTCATGACAGAACCACGAACTGTAGGACGTTTTCCGAGCCAGCGTGAACGACCAGCTTTACCGATATTGACGAGCTCGTGCTCTTCATTACCGACAGCGCCGACTGTTGCACGGCAAGTAGCAAGGATCATACGAGTTTCGCCTGATTGAAGACGAACGATCGCGTATTTACCATCTTTACCGAGAAGCTGAGCTGAAGTACCAGCTGCGCGAACGAGCTGACCACCTTTACCTGGCTTAAGTTCGATGTTGTGGATCAACGTACCGACTGGGATGTTTGAAAGTGGAAGAGCATTACCGACTTTAATGTCAGCTTCTGGTCCAGCCATGACTTGCATGTCTACTTTCAAGCCTTTCGGTGCGAGGATGTAGCGTTTTTCACCATCGATGTAGTGGATCAATGCGATGTTAGCAGAGCGGTTTGGATCGTACTCAATTGTAGCGACACGACCAGCGATGCCATCCTTGTTTCGTTTGAAGTCGATGATACGATATTTACGTTTGTGTCCGCCACCTTGGTGACGTACTGTCAAGCGACCTTGGTTGTTACGTCCGCCCTTTTTCGAAAGCTTTTCAGTTAACGATTTTTCAGGACGTGAAGCCGTAATCTCAGCAAAGTCGAGTGCAGTCATATTACGACGACCGTTAGTGGTCGGTTTAAACTTTTTAATTCCCATCGAGAGTTCCCTCCTTTTCTACAGAGTTCCGATTAACCGAGGTAATCGAGTTCTTTGCTATCTGCAGTAAGCGTGACGACCGCTTTTTTGCGGCGTGCTGTGTAACCAGCGTGACGACCTACGCGTTTTGCTTTTGGTTTTGAGATCAATGTGTTGACTTTGTCAACTTTCACTCCGAAGATCGCTTCGACTGCATCTTTGATTTGAGTCTTAGATGCCTTCACGTCTACTTCGAATGTGTACTTTTTCTCAGCCATTTGGTTTACTGAACGTTCAGTAATGACAGGACGTTTGATAATGTCGTGTGTGTGTGCCATTATGCAAGCACCTCCTCTACTCTCGCAACAGCGTCCTTCGTAATGATGACTTTGTCATGAGCGACAAGATCAAGGACGTTTACACCTGCAGCGTCAACGACTGTGACACCTGGGATGTTGCGTGTTGAAAGAACGACTGACTCGTTGTAATCAGCAGTAACGACGAGAACTTTACGTTCGATTGAAAGAGCAGCGAATACTGCGATCATGTCCTTAGTTTTAGGAGCATCGATTGTCAATCCTTCAAGAACGATGAACTCGTTGTTAGCGACTTTCGAAGAAAGTGCTGAACGAAGTGCGAGACGACGAACCTTTTTAGGAAGTTTGTAAGCGTACGAACGTGGTGTTGGACCGAAGACTGTTCCACCGCCAACCCATTGTGGCGAACGGATCGAACCTTGGCGTGCACGACCAGTACCTTTTTGTTTCCATGGTTTACGGCCGCCACCGCGAACTTCCGAGCGACCTTTTGTATCATGTGTACCTTGGCGACGTGAAGCTTGTTGCATGACGATTGCATCGTATACGACTGCTTCATTTGGCTCGATTCCGAAAACGGCATCTGCGAGCTCGATGTCTCCAACTTGTGTACCTGTTTGGTTAAGCAAAGCTACTTTAGGCATTCGTTATTCCTCCTTTCCTTGCAAACGGATTAGTTGCCTTTAACCGCAGTTTTGATGACAACTTGGCTCTTACGTGCGCCTGGGATAGCACCCTTGACGAGGAGTAAGCCGCGTTCTGCATCAACTTTTACGATTTCAAGGTTTTGAACAGTGATTTGCTCTCCACCCATGCGTCCAGGGAGCAATTTCCCTTTGAATACACGGTTAGGAGCAACAGGACCCATTGAACCTGGGCGACGGTGGTAACGCGAACCGTGAGCCATTGGACCACGTGATTGGTTGTGACGCTTGATTGCACCAGCGAAACCTTTACCTTTCGACGTACCTGTTACATCAACCATTTCGCCTGCAGCGAAAGTATCTGCTTTAATCTCTTGACCGATTTCGAAATCTGCTACTGATGTACGGATTTCTTTAATGAAGCGCTTAGGTGTCGCGTTTGCTTTCGCAGCGTGACCTTTTTGCGGTTTGTTTTGACGACCTTCTTTGATATCACCAAAGCCGAGTTGGACTGCTTCGTAACCGTCAACTTCCGTTGTTTTCAATTGAAGAACAACGTTACCTTCGACTGAAACGACAGTAACAGGGACGACTTCGCCTGACTCGTTGAAGATTTGTGTCATACCGAGTTTAGTTCCTAAGATTCCTTTAGCCATGAGATACACCTCCTAATATTGAATGATTTTGATCTTCTGGCTAGTATCAACTATCTATAGAAGAAAAATTAAAGTTTGATTTCAATGTCAACGCCCGATGGAAGTTCGAGACGCATAAGCGCATCAACAGTTTTCGGTGTTGGGTTAACGATGTCGATCAAACGTTTGTGTGTACGCATTTCGAACTGCTCACGAGCATCTTTGTACTTGTGAACGGCACGAAGTACTGTGTAGACCGCTTTCTCCGTTGGGAGTGGGATCGGACCAGATACAGTAGCACCTGAACGTTTTGCTGTGTCGACAATCTTCTCAGCCGATTGATCAAGCACGCGGTGATCGTATGCTTTCAAACGGATCCGAATTTTTTCATTTGCCATGTTATTTCCCTCCTTTTCGCCTATTTCGTAAATAGACATTCTCCGCGGAAATTTCCACACTAGCCATGGCAATGCCGCCTGGTGTGTCATAACCTCCCGCTTCATCGCGTTGTGTTTGTGACCAACATATTCTATCATACTGAATCACCAGCAAGAATGCAAGCACTAATAAAATAGAATATGTATTCAAGTCTCTCACCACTCGCACAAACACTTTCCTCAGTATATAAGATGTCAGACCATGTTGCAAGACTGTTTTCAAAGAAATGAAAAAAGGTCTTCCGCCACGGGAGACGGAAGACCTTTGTCTTAAAAATTACTCAACGATTTCTGTAACTGATCCAGCGCCTACTGTACGGCCACCTTCACGGATTGAGAAACGAGTTTCTTTTTCAAGAGCGATTGGTGCGATGAGTTCAACAGTCATTTCGATGTTGTCCCCAGGCATAACCATTTCAGTACCTTCTGGAAGTTGAACCATACCAGTTACGTCAGTTGTACGGAAGTAGAACTGCGGGCGGTAGTTCGCGAAGAATGGCGTGTGACGGCCACCCTCTTCTTTAGAAAGAACGTAAACTTGCGCTTTGAACTTTTTGTGTGGTGTGATTGTGTTTGGTTTCGCGAGAACTTGTCCACGCTCGATGTCGTCACGTGATACACCACGGAGAAGAGCACCGATGTTGTCGCCAGCTTCAGCATAGTCAAGAAGCTTACGGAACATCTCTACACCAGTACA